>BHEQ01000162.1 GCA_003864535.1 Gammaproteobacteria bacterium | reverse complement strand
TGTTTAGGATTTTATTATCTGCCCCAGAATTTTAAATTAATATCTGGGGTTTTTTGTGGATAAAAATCAAGCGCAGCACCAAAAATATATGCAACGTGCTTTAAATTTAGCGGCGCAGCCATTAGGCTTAGTCTCGCCTAATCCCTATGTTGGCGCGGTTATTGTCAAAAATAATAAGATTATTGGTGAGGGTTATCATCATCAAGCAGGTGCGCCTCATGCTGAAATTAATGCACTGCGTAATGCCGGTGCGAATGCGCGTGATGCAACTATATATGTAACGCTTGAGCCATGTAATCATCACGGGCGCACAGGTCCTTGCACTCAAGCTTTGATAGATGCTGGGATCCGTTGCGTTATATATGCGCTGGAAGATCCAAATCCACTTGTGTCTGGGCAAGGGCTTGCGCGTTTAGTTGCTGCGGGGATTAAAGTCTTTAAGATAGAGGCGCAAGAATGTCTGGATCAATCGGTATTTTTAAATAGGATTTTCATCCATAATCAACAAGAGAATATAGCGCGTCCGTATGTGATTTTAAAAGCAGCATTAAGTTTAGATGGCAAATTAGCAACGCAAGATTATGATTCTAAGTGGATTACAACAGATGCGGCGCGTCAAAAAGCGCATTATTTTAGACAGCAATGTGATGCAATTTTAATCGGGCGCGGTACTTTGCTCAGTGATAATCCAAATCTAACCGTGCGTATTGATGCTATTTCTAAATCTTTAATAAAAAACCCAATCAGGATCGTTTTATTATCTGATTTTTCTGAAATTACGAAGAATTTAAATATTCTTGATACAACACTTGCGCGCACACTATTTATATATCCTAACACCACAGCTATTGATGCTGATCTTGTTGAGATGTTGCGCTCTAAACAAGTTGAAATGATCGCCTGTAATTTGCCAACTTTAAAGGATAATTTAGATAATAAAAATAAACTTGATATTAAAGAAGTATTAAATATTCTTAAAAAACTTAATATTCACAGTGTCTTAATTGAAGGTGGCCCTGCTATTCATAGTGCTTTTTTAGAAGCGCAATGTGTTGATGAGCTTGCATTATTTTATGGAGCGCGTTTGATCGGTGCTAAAAATGCACCAAGTTTGTGGGATACAAGCAATATTCATGCACTAGGCGATGCGCCGTTTATCAACATTATTGAAACTGAACGTTTAGATCAAAATGTATTTATCCATGGATTGATGCCGCATATTCAAGAGCATGACGCTCAAGAGCATCATGCTCAAGAGCCTAAAAAAGGAGAATGATATGTTTACAGGATTAATTGAAGAGATAGGCCAGTTGTTACAGATTCAAAAATCAAGCAGCATTACCCGCGTTAGCATTGCTGCAAAAAAAGTCTTAGAAGATACAAAAATAGGCGATAGCATTGCGGTCAATGGTGTGTGCCTAACCGTTTGTAAATTAAATAGCACAGGTTTTGAGGCAGAATTAATGCCCGAAACAAGCGCTAAAACACAGTTCGCAACTTATACCAATCGCCGCACTCTTAATTTAGAACGGGCTTTAAGGGCTGATTCTAGAATTGGTGGGCACATCGTCTCTGGACATGTTGATACAGCGGGCGTGATCGAAAAAATAAGCACGCAAGGACAAGGAAAATCTCAAGCGTATATATTGCAAATTAGTGTGAATAGCACAGGTTTAATCGTCCCCAAAGGCTCAATTGCGCTTGATGGGGTAAGCTTAACGGTTATTGCGGTAAATTTATCCTCAAGCAAAACTAGCTTTAGCGTCGGAATTATTCCACATACTTGGGAGAACACGATTTTGCAAACGTATAAAGTTGGAACTAAAGTTAATCTTGAGTTTGATATTCAAGGAAAATATCAGCTTGCGAGCGCTAAAAATACATCCCAAAATTTAAATTTAGACCAATTAAAGAGTTGGGGCTATTAATTTATTTGTAATCTAGTCAATAAATCAGTCAGTCAGTAGTAGTCAGTCAGTAAAGTCAATCAATCAATCAATCAATCAATCAATTAAATATAAATCGGAGTAAATAATGAATACAATTTCTAATCAAGCAGACTCTCAAATAGAATCTCAAGCGAAATCAAGAATTAAAGCCGCTCTTAACGCCTTAAAAGACGGTAAAGCGATTGTTATGATTGATGATGCCGAGCGTGAAAATGAAGGCGATGTGATTTTAGCGGCGCAATTTGCAACGCCTGAGCAAATTAACTTTATGATAAAGCACGCACGTGGATTAATTTGTGCGCCATTAACGCAGGATTTAGCGCAACATTTTAAATTAGCACCAATGGTTATTGATAACGAAGATCCGCAGAAAACTGCATTTACCGTTTCTATTGATTTTCATACGACGACAACGGGAATATCAGCAGCAGAGCGAGCTTTGAGCTTTAAGGAGCTGGCTAATCCAAAAAATAATGCGGCGATGTTTAATCGTCCTGGGCATATTTTTCCGTTAATTGCTAAAGAAGGTGGTGTTTTAGCGCGGCGCGGACATACTGAAGCTGCGGTAGATTTAATGAAACTCGCAGGACTTGAGCCTATTGCGGTAATTTGTGAGATTTTAAAAGATGATGGTGAAATGGCGCGCAAGCCTGATCTTGAGTTATTTTGTAAAACATATGATCTACCTTTTCTAACTATAGAGGATTTGGTAATCTACCAAGAGGCACAGCTTAAGTGAGTACTCCCAAATCAACAATTGAACCAATAAGCGCGCCCTTAAGTGTGCTTGCTCAAGCTAAGTTACCGACCCAATATGGTGAGTTTGATCTTTACGCATTTCCTAATGCGATGGGTGCTGAGCCTCATTTGGCATTGGTTTATCGTTCTGATTCTAAAGATATTCCCTTAGTGCGGGTGCATTCAGAATGTTTAACGGGTGATGTTTTTAGCTCCACAAAATGTGATTGTGAGGCGCAATTACACTTTGGTTTAAGCCAAATTAGTCAAGCTCAAACAGGAATTTTAATTTATCTGCGTCAAGAAGGGCGCGGGATTGGTTTGGTTGAAAAAATAAAAGCCTATGCCCTTCAAGATCAAGGCTTAGACACTATCCAAGCGAATCTAGAGCTTGGGCATCTTGTCGATGCGCGTAATTTTGCGGTAGCTGCGGATATTTTAAAAGCACTTAAAATCAATAAAATCAAACTAATTACGAATAATCCTCAAAAACAACAGGCTTTAAGCACAGAAGGAATTGATGTTATTGATGTTATGCCTACCCCAAGGTTTGAAACTGCTCAAAATAAAGCCTATCTTGATCTTAAAAGCTTGAAAATGGGACATAAACTTTAACTTTATAAAAGATTCATTCTAGAAACTCTATTTAAAGGGGACTTTTATAAATTAGATGTTCCCTAAATTTTTTTAACTTAACTTGCAACATATCTCAATCAAAAGGAAATATCATTATGAATAATATTAATACAATTGAAGGTCAATTAAATATTAGTAATAAACAAGTAGTAATTGTCGCATGCCGCTTTAATAGTTTGATTACTAAGCAATTAATAGAAGGCGCGATAGATGGCTTAAAACGCCATGGCTTAAATGAAAGTAATATTACGCTTGCATGGGTTCCAGGTGCATTTGAAGCCCCTTTAGTTGCACAAAAGTTTGCACAAAAAACTGATGTTGACGGTGTGATTTGCTTAGGCGCGGTCATTCGTGGCTCAACCCCACATTTTGATTATGTTGCTAATGAAGCAGCAAAAGGCATTGGTCATGTAAGTTTAGCCACAGGAAAACCTGTTATTTTTGGAATATTAACCACAGATTCAATCGAACAAGCGATAGAACGTGCGGGCACAAAAGCAGGTAATAAAGGCTTTGATGCAGCTATGACTATGATAGAGATGATTAATTTATTGGAATGCATTTAATTTAGACTAGAATACGTTAGTTAACACGCCCGCACATAAAAGACATGCTTATCAATGTATTTTATATATAAGGTGACTTCTATAAATTAGATTTTTCAAGGCTTGCGATATTATTAAAAGCGCAGTTTACTTAGGTAAATGAGCATTTTAATAATATCGTGTAACGCAGAAAAAGCACACATAGATGTGCCCATAAACAAAATACTTATATGAGTCACTGGCAGTCAATTTACCCGTAAATCCACAAAAAATAGCACCTATTTGGCTATAGTTTACTTTTTATTTGTATATCAATTGGTACATTAACCGCTGTAATTTCTGCTTGGTTAACATGGATTTTTACGCTTAATAATCAAAAAATTCCACTTTTTATGAGAGTGATATTTAATATCTGGATTGGTTTTGGCACCTTTGTTTTTATAATCGTCATTATCGTACTCTCACAGCCATTTGCACGTTCAGAAAGTATATTTATCTACTTAGCTGCGTATGGCTCTACAGCTTCAGGAATTATCTCATTAATTTGTTGTAATAAATATTTAAGGTAATGTTAAAAATAGATATTTAACATTCCCGCATATACAAGGC
>BHEQ01000161.1 GCA_003864535.1 Gammaproteobacteria bacterium | reverse complement strand
GTCTTTAAATGTGGCAACACGATAGGGATCAAAACCTAAAACATTTTTATCGCGGATGCCATCAGCAATGCTATAGCGATGGAGTTCATTCCCAAATATATCGGCGGTAGTGCTAAGTTTGCGCTTATTTTCCTGTTGAATTGGCGTGCCTGTAAATCCAAAAAAAAGCGCATTGGGAAAAGCAGCTTTAATGTCGACAAGCATATCGCCAAAGGTAGAGCGATGCGCTTCATCAAGGATGAATACGATTTTTTTACTCCGCATCAATTCCAAATCAGCTGCATTTAAGCCCGCTTCTTCCTCTTTGATATTACTCATTTTTTGAATGGAGCTTACAATTAAAGTATCGGCAACATTATTGCTTTTAAGTTTAGTAATTAATTCATTGGTATCGTCCGTCGCTTGCACCGCTTCAGTATCTTCTGAAAAACTCTGATAGGCTTTTAATGATTGTAAGCCAAGCTCAATACGATCCATCAAGAAAATAACTTTATCCGCATCTTTTGAATTGGCGATTAATTGTGCGGATTTAAAACTCGTTAGGGTTTTTCCTGAACCTGTAGTATGCCAAATATAGCCGCCTAATTGGCTATGATCCAGCCAATTAGTCTTGGCGACGCAATCAGATAACGCCCGCGCGGCATAATATTGATAGCTGCGCATTACTTTTAAAACGCCATCTGCATTATCGGCAACGGTATAAGATCCAATAACTTGATGCGCCATGGGGATAGATAAAAATGATTTTACGATCTCTTTCCAAGCATTAATCGGTTCATTATTAAAATCCGCCCAATGAAAATAATAATCAGTATTAAATCTCCCGTCAGTTCCTGGATTAGCAAAATAAACGGTTTCCTCAGGAGTCATTGCCACAAAAATTTGGATTAAGGCAAATATTCCTGTAAAAACGCTTTCACGGGAATATTTTTCAATCTGGCGATACGCTTGGCTGAGCGGCACGCCTGAATTTTTAAGTTCTAAATGAAAAACAGGCATACCATTAATAAGCAGCATTAAATCGCCACGGCGATCATGTGCCAGTGGAGCTGAGCGGTTAAAGCGAGGTTGTTGCACAATTTGATAGCGATTTTGCCCTGCCGCAATCTCATGCCGATTAAAAATTTTTAAGCTGATTTCTTTCCCGTAATGCAAGCTATCGGCAATATTATCGCGCTTAATCGAGACGCTGCCTACATTGATGAAACCATTGAGTTTTAAGGGCGTTCTAAGCTTGGTAATCTGTTCGATAATCTGGCTCATTTCGCCATCACTTAGCGGCACATTATTTAATCTATCAACCGTACGATTATTATCAAATAATATTTTTGCCCAGTTGGCTAACAAATCATCTTGGGTTTTATTTTTTAGAATTTCAGATTCCCAACCTTTTTGCGTAAGGCTATCAATCAGGGCTTGTTCAAATTGGGCTTCGTTTTTAAAAGTCATCATTTAGTCTCTTGGTTTAATTACTCTCCCCCCTAAATCCCCCTTAGCATGGGGGACTTTTACTGCTCCTCCACCTGTAAAGGGGAGGTTGGGAGGGGGAAGCCTTAAAAATCTAATTTATAAAAAATCTATTTAAATAGCTTTATTTTTAACACAATTAATACTTTTTAGTTTGAATGAATAACTTTCCAATATCCTCTCGTACCGCCAACTCTTTCTATATACTTTTTTTCTTTTAATATATTGATATGTTTTTTTATAGCAGATTCATTTATTCTCATTTTTTCTGCTAAAACCCTGTAACTAATCTTGTTATCTTTAGTTATTATATCTAAAACTTCTTTTTGTCTATCGGTTAAATCTTCTATTGCACCACCTATTGAGCCACCGATTGAGCCACCTATTGAGCCACCTATTGAGCCACCTGAAACAAGCTTTTCTTCTTTATTTATTTGAGCTTCTAATTTTTCGACAGGGAACGTCATACGCAGGAAATTTTCAGAGAATTTAAAGCATTCTTTAGGATAACTTTCTAGAATGCGTGGTACGCCAGAACCTAATTGTTCTACCATATCTAAATCTCTAAAAACTCGCATTAGTTCTTTATTTCTAGGGACAGAAACGCCTTCAAAAAACTCTTCCTTATTTAATGCGTCGGGCAATCCGCCCGCTGAAACAATTTCGATTCTATCATCAAAAATTTCAAATTTTGGTGGTATTTCGTTGGTGTAATCGTTATGAATGATTGCGTTTATCACCGCTTCACGCAAAGCAATGGCATTCCATAAAGGTCGGTTTTTTCTTTCTTTAGCGGTTATTTTAGTTGCGGTTTTGTTTTCTAAGTTCAATTTATCTAAAACTTGTTTGCTTGCTTTGATTAATGAACAGTATCCATATTCATTATTTTCAACAAGGTTTACTCTGTTCAACCCTTTGTATTTAGCTACTTTTATTGATGTACCATTGTGGTCTGCCAATAGATAGCCTACATAGTTAAAAAAACCGTCTTCATTGATTAATTCGAGGTTAATTGCAAACTTGTTATTTAATTTATTCGCTGCGGCTTCGTAATAAATTTTGAGTTGTTCAAAAGTTAAATCTTGTCTGTTGGATTTAATTTTACTAATTGAATTTCTGGTTCGTTTTGCAAACAATTCATCAATTAGCTTTTGGGGCATGGGTTCGGCAGCCGTTCCTATACGCATAAAGCAGCCTTTTTCAGTCATGCCAAATTTTTTGATGAAATAGGGCTTTTCTGAACCGCTTGCTATGGTTATTTTTATAATATCCAAGCCATTCAATTTTTCGCTCACCACATCGAACAAACCCATACAAGAGGGTGAAATATTGTGTTTTAAGCGATCTTTTATTTTGAGTTGGTCGCCATCAGTATCTGTAACACCAACAGCAAGACCGTGTTTATTGATGCCAATATAAATAGCACCGCCTTCCTTATAATTTAGAAAAGCAATGACTTCTTTTTCTAAACTATCTGTTAGTTGCTGCTTAAGTTCTATGCGATTGGTTTCTTGCATTGCGCCTTCTTTATTCTGCGAATTTAATCGGTTCGCCTGTTATTTAAAATAAAATCTCTCATAAGATTGGCGGATTCTTCCAATTTCTCGAATGTATATCTAGCATTATTTGTATTTTCAGGGTGATGTATTTGATGTCTAATATATTCAGTCAAGATCACCTGTGTTTTTAAAATATCACCATTTTTTAGCAAGTTTACTTTATTATAATCGACGCGTACTTTACCTTGCTTATAGTTTGATAACAATTCTTCAGCCTCAATGTATCCATATAATTCATTGTGATATTCTTCAGTTAATTCTCTAAAAGCCACGTAATTTATTTCATTTAGAGAAGGGTAAGGCAATTGACTCGGAATTATAGGTTCGACACATCTACAATTTTCATTATTTTTAGAGATTAGTCTTAAATTACAAAATTCAAGTCCTTTGACGATTATTGGACTATGCGTAGTCAGAAAGACTTGTATATTAGGAATATCGGATAATTCTTTAAATGCTTTTATTAATAATTTTTGATGCTCGGTGTGCTGAGATGTTTCAGGCTCTTCTATAGCATAAATAATTGATTGAGAATTTCCAGTTCTCAATTTTCTATCAGCTTCAGCCCTAAAGAAATTCAATAAAATCAATCGCTTTACTCCACTGCCTCTTTTGTTTATTGGAATATTATCATCTCCATTTATGGAAACTTTTTTAAAAACATCTGCCCAATTTAAGGCACTTGATTGAGGGATAACAGGACTCAAAGACGATGCAATATCAGGATTCATTTCTCTCAATTTCTCTAAAGTACTATCAGATACTTCGTTTAATCTATCCGAAACTCTTGTTGCTACAGTTTCTAATAGTGATGAAATTTCCGTGTCGGATAAGATTTGTTTTACGGCTTCTTTTAGCGGATCCTGTACTTCACTGTCCCCATCACTATTTTTTCTATCTGATTGAAATAGGGAATATATGGGTAAATAAGAGTATATTTTTTCCCAAATATTTTTTGCGTCTTCTTTTGAAGTGTCTATTTCTACTTCTTGAAGTTGTAAATCATTACTGAAATGATTCCAAATTGCACTTCGCATTGTTGCATTTAATGTTTGATTCTCACATTCTATGCTGTTTACCGTTATAATTTTCCTGTAATCTGCTTGTTTCTTTAACAATAAGTCCGAACATTTTGAATTATTCGGGTGATTTGCCTTAATAAAAGTTTTTGCAGCTCCCGCATTTGGATATTTCTTGATAATTTCTAAATTACCCCCTGAGTTTAATAGATATTCATTTGTGAAGGAGGTTTCATTTGTTGCATCAATAATAATGCTTGATGGTAATTCGGAAAACACACATGTAATATAAATATCTTTATCTCCAGCATCCAATGCAGATTTATTTATATCATCCTTATCTAACTTTACAGTGCCTTTGCCTTCGTTAAAAAATATATCTAAGGCTTCTAGCACTGTTGATTTACCTATATCATTTTTGCCAACAAACACTGTTAAATTATCAAGACTTATAAC
>BHEQ01000160.1 GCA_003864535.1 Gammaproteobacteria bacterium | reverse complement strand
CAGTTAGACCAGCTCTTAAGACATTATCTGAATTTGCCATAATCTCAAGACCAGTACCGTGAATATACGCATGTGGTGTTTGTGCATCGATAAACATCGCCTCATTTGGATCTAACACTATAACATTTAAGATTAACAATGAAAACAAACCCATATCATCAGGATAATCTTCTACAACTTTATTAAATATGCTCCATAGCTTTGGTTTCGCAGCTGGCGATAGTTCTTGTGTTAAGAGCTCTTGGGCTAATAATTTTTGTGCGTGCGCTTTAAGCTTATTAAGGGCTATTTTCTTTAAATCACCCTCTAATTTTAATAAATTTAGAAACATAATCTCTAAATTACATGCAGTTGGCATTGCCACAAAAGCAGCAATACTCGGTTCAAGATCGACGAATGGGGCTAATAAGCTTGCGCTTTGGGTGAAAGGGCGAAAGCCATTCATGGCGATAAACGGCGTTAACGCATAAATTAACTCAGGTTTATGATTGGCATCTTTAAAATTGCGATTAAAAGCATTTAAGGCAATGCCTGCTTTATTTTCAGACGCGAAACCTTTTTTTGCATTTTCTAAAGATGGGTGCACTTGGATGGATAAAGCGTGTTCTGCGCTTAATATTTTAAATAAAAATGGGAGCGTATTGGCATATTTTTGCTGCGTTTTAATACCTAATAGCTTAGCCCCATTATCTTCAATTAGTTGATCAAGAGCATACTCTTTTGTATCAATAATAATTTTTGAAGGAGCCGAGCAATGGGCACCCATCCATAATTCTGCTTGGGGTTTATCTTCAAAATTATCAAGACTAAATAGCTGTTTAAATGCCGTTTTTGAACCCCATGAATAATTTTGAATCTGATTTTTAAGTAAGTACATTAAGTTCCTGCCATTTATGAGTATAAATTTTATAATATCGCTAAAATATTAAAATTGTGCATAATAATATAATGCTTGTAAATTTTATTTTATCAAGTTCGCACATTTATATAGTAATGATGTAGTGTTGCGTGCCCTTAAATTATAACTAAGACCAAGAAGCCATTAAACGTTAATTAACAACTAAAAGAGATATTAATGAAAAAAATAGCGATTATAACAAGTATCATTACACTATGTTTAGCAGGTTTTACACATGCTCAGAGCGTATCTATTACCCAAATTATAGGACACCCAGCCCTAGATTCTGTCTATAAAGGCGTGGTTACCTCCTTAAATGAAGCTGGGTTCACTGTGGCAAAAGGCTTAAAAATAAACTATCAAAATGCTCAGGGCAATCCTGCTATCGCCACACAAATTGCTGAAAAATTTGTAATGGATAAGCCCGATTTAATCATCGCTATCTCAACTCCATCCGCACAAGCTGTGGCATTAAAAACTAAAGATATTCCAATTATTTTCTCAGCCATTTCAAATCCGATTGAAGCAAAATTAATGACAAATCTAGAAAATCCTACAGGAAATATAACTGGAATAATGGATTCCCCACCTATGGATGCCCAGATTAATCTTATTTTGGAGATAATTCCAACCGCTAAAACTATAGGGATTATCTATAACCCAACTGAGGCAAATTCTGTTTCTATGGTTGCCGATTTTAAAAATTTAGCAACGCTTAAAAATATTAAGATTATTGAGGCACATGCGACTAAAACAGATGAAGTTGCCACCGCGACAAAAACCTTAGTTGGCAGGGTTGACGCTATTTATGTACCTTTAGATAATACTATTATTTCAGAATTTGAAAGTGTCGCAAAAGTGGCTACTCAGGAAAAAATACCTTTATTTGCCGCAGATACAGATACGATTTTACGCGGAGCTGCTGCATCGATTGGCTTTGATTATTATGAGCTTGGGAAACAAACAGGGCGTATGGCTGTTAAAGTATTACAAGGCACTCCAATTGCAAATATCCCAGCTACACGCGCTGATATTATTGATTTGGTTATCAATCTAAAAGTATCTCAAGAACAAGGATTAGTGATCCCTGATGCGGTGATAAAACGTGCTAAAGAAGTATTATTTTATTAAACTGTAACTCCTAATGACTAATCATAGCTAATCATAGCTACTCGTGATAGGTATGAAAATCCAAATATATCTAGATAGATAATTTTATTTTAAGCCATTCATGAGCCATTCAAATGAGTGGTTTTATTATTTCAGCATATGCTTTAAATATCTATTTTATCAATGTAGGGCGCAGCTATGTGTGCTTTTTCTGGGCTACGCAATCCTTGAAAAATATAATTAATAGAAGTCCCCTGTACTATCTTTTAGTAAGCGATTGATATTAGCTTAAATATAATATATTAGTCATTTTTAATAAGCTCGCAGTTTACCATTATTCTAAAATATAAGATAATGCGCAAAGGGTAATCTTAATTACTTAGCAATATTATTATCAATATCAAAAGTTAACTTTCCATATGAAGAGAATTATATCAATATGAATCATGTTCAGAAAATCACTGTTCCACTGTTTACACTGATATGTGCCCTAATTAGCACTATCACTTTTGCGCAAATACAAGAGCCAAACCAAGCTCTTTCTTTTAATAATCCCATCCTTGCGCTTAACCATATTTCAGAAAAACCTAGAGCAAAGTCTGAGTTATTAGGGCAATTTTACAAGCAATACCCAAAACCTTATGCGTGGATTGAGAATGGAACTCTCTCGGCAAATGCGATTACACTCAAAGATATAATCCTTAAAGCTCGCGAAGATGCGCTTAATCCTGCCCATTATCATGCTGCCAAAATCGATGCTTTGATCAAAGATTTTGCAACGCTTGACCAAGCTTCTCAGCAAGCACTAGATGTACTTCTTACCGATGCTTTTCTAGCTTATGCGCTGGATATGGGCACAGGACGTGCTGAGCTGCGCCGTACTGATCGTGAATGGCTGCTAAAAGGGCGCACTATTGATCCATTAAAATTGCTTATAAATGCGTTAACTAATGATACGCTTGGTGCAACCTTACACGATCTTGTACCTAAATATAATGCCTATGCTGGGCTCAAAGCTGCCTTGCCGCACTATCAAAAACTTGCGAAAAATAGCGCAACTGCGATTAGAATCAATGCAGGTAAGACTTTAGAGCTGAATAATAAATCTGAGCGTGTCGTGCAAGTAAGAGCGCGGCTAATTGCACATAATCTTCTGGATCAAACTCAAGCTACGAGTGATATTTATGATACTAATCTGAGAGATGCAATCAAGCTTTATCAACAACAAGAAGGCTTAGATATAGATGGTAAAGTAGGACCGAGTACTTTAAGGTCGCTCAATAGCTCCGTAAAAGATCAGCTTGCCAAAATTGAAATAAACATGGAACGCTGGCGCTGGATGCCACAATCTTTAGGTGATTTCTATTTAACGGTTGATATCACAGGCTTTGAGTATTTCATCATCAAAGATGGCATTGAGACTATCCGTGCCAAGATTGTAGTTGGTACAGCATCGCGTCCTACGCCTGTTTTTACCGCGGATATGAATCACATCGTTTTTAGTCCTTATTGGGGCGTGCCTAACTCAATTGCGGTGAAGGATAAACTACCTTTATTACGTAAAGATCCATATCGTTTAGCGCGTTCAGGCATTCGTCTTTATGATCGCAAAGGCAATGAGATTGACCCAGGTATGGTTGATTGGGAGACTTATAATCAAAATAACTTCAAATACACTATGCGTCAAGATCCAGGGGCAAATAATGCTTTAGGGCGAGTTAAATTTATGTTCCCAAATAGCCATGCTATCTATTTACATGATACACCTACAAAATCACTGTTTGATAAGAAAGTGAGAACATATAGCTCTGGCTGTATTCGCATTCAAAATCCGCTTGAATTAGCCGAGTATTTATTGAAAGATAAAGGCTGGAGTCCAGAAAGAATTAAAGCTGCTTACAATAAAGGTAAAGAGAGCTCAGTTAAATTAGACGACGCGATGCGTTTTCCTGTTTATATTCTTTATATGACCGCATGGGCTGATGCTAAAGGAGATGTTGATTTTCGTCCTGACATCTATAATCGCGATGCGGATATGTATAAAGCTTTGGCTAATCTTAACAAATAACAGGAAGTAGCATGCAAATTAAGCACTCAAAACTAATCATTTTAGGATCAGGACCTGCGGGTTATAGCGCAGCTGTCTATGCGGCACGCGCTAATCTTAAGCCTACTTTAATCACGGGTATGCAAACTGGGGGACAATTAACCACAACTACGGATGTGGATAATTGGCCTGGTGGCGAAGCTGGTTTACAAGGTCCTGTATTGATGGAGAAATTACAAGAACATGCGCTGCGTTTTGGTACGGATATGATTTTTGATCATATTCACACCGCAGATTTATCCAAAAAAATATTTACTTTAACGGGTGATGACGGTATTTATACTTGTGATAGTTTAATTATTGCCACAGGTGCATCTGCCAAATACTTAGGCTTAGCTTCAGAAACACTCTATAAAGGGCGCGGCGTTTCTGCATGTGCTACCTGTGATGGATTTTTCTTCC
>BHEQ01000159.1 GCA_003864535.1 Gammaproteobacteria bacterium | reverse complement strand
AGGCATAATACTTTTAACATGAGATCTAATCAAAAAAGACTTATCTGTTCAAATTTTATAGTTTGTGGTTTATTACTTTTAAGTATTTCTAATGTTTCAAGTATTTTTAATTTTTGATCTGCTTTATCAAGAGCAACCTTACTCATACATTGAATTAGCTCATTCACATCATTAACTGACATGACCTTTCGATAGGTTTTGTTTTTATTTAAATATACCAAAGAGATTTTGCCTCGTTTGATGAGTTCTAATACATTATTTAAAGTGCCTGCACTTTGACAATCCCATATCATAAAACCATAATCACAATCATCAGCCATCGCAATATCTTTTGCTGTAAAAAATGCACGTGTGCCTACAGCGGCTTTAGTTCTAATTATTTTAATAGGCCAATGATTCAGATTGTTGCGTGGATTATCACCAGTACAATATACCGTGACTTGCTTTGAATGATGATCCTTAAAATAGTGTTGAATTGAAGTATCAACCCCGTTTGCATCACCAATAAGAATAGAAAAGTCTGATTCAACGAGTTTGTCTAATCTATTCATAATATTCTCATCTATACTCTTTATTTTAATAGACCCAGAAATAAATACTTTAGTCATTTTATATTTCCTCATAGCTATTGTAAGTAGCTGAAACTACAATTGTCATTACAAATATACGCATAAACCACATTTTGCTTAAAAATGAAAAGCATGCTAATTGGGGCGATAAAAATGCTGAATTTATTTGATAAGGCTAAATATGCTATTGATAATTCAATTTACCTATAAAATCTAGCCTTATTAACAAGCTTAGTTGCATCGATACTTACGTTTTAGAACTCTCATTAGGTAAAATTAGATTTAAAATTATCGCTAAAATACTCACTAAACCAACTCCAGCTAGGCTTACTGTGCCAATATTTAAAGTTAATCCACCCACGCCGCAAGTTAAAATAACGGAGGCGATGACTAGATTTTTAGCTTGCATTAAATCAACTTTAGCATCCATTAAGATTTTTAAACCAATTGAGGCGATTGTGCCAAATAACAAAACCATAATCCCACCCATAACTGGTAGAGGAATTGCATTTAAAATCGCATTAAACTTACCAAAGAATGCCAAAATAATCGCTAAAATAGCCGCATAAGTCATAATTACAGGATTAAAATTACGCGTAATCATGAGTGCACCTGTAACCTCTGAATAAGTAGTAATTGGAGGCCCGCCGATTAATCCTGCAAAACAGACACCAAAACCATCACCAGCTAAAGTTTTATGCAGTCCTGGGGTGCGCGTATAATCTTGCCCTGTAACTTTACCAACTGCCATAACCGCGCCAATATGCTCAATTGCTGGAGCAATAGCAACTGGGAGCATAAACAGTGCAGCTTTCCAATTGACTTCTATAGCACCAAATGTTGGTGTGTAAAACCATGGCGCATTTTTAATTGAGGCAAGATCAAACTCACCCATAAACATAGAGACAATACAGCCGACAATCACGCCGCTTAAAATCGGAACTAACCGCAGCATACCTTTAGCAAAAATTGAGACAATAATTGTTGTTGCTAAAGAAACTCCAGCAAGAAGCATTGCCGAGCTATCATCAATAACTTGAACACTGCCACTTTTACCCATCGCCATTTGTGAGGCAACACCTGCAACAGATAAACCAATCACTATAATAATAGGCCCGATAACTATTGGCGGTAAGAGCTTGTTGATTAAATCCATGCCATATTTTTTAACGACAATTGCAAAAATAAAATACATAAATCCTGCTGAAAACAAACCAAATTGTACCGCGGGCAAACCCCATAATTGTTTTGCCACAATAATTGGTCCGATAAAGGCAAAAGATGAGCCTAGGAAAATAGGAATACTTCGTTTTGTAATTATTTGAAAAATCAAAGTCCCAACACCTGCGCCTAATAAAGCCATAGCAGGATTTAGCCCTGTTAGAAGTGGTACTAAAACCATCGCGCCAAAAGCGACAAATAAAATTTGTGCGCCTGAAAGAAACTGCTTAATTGTGTGCATATTGCCTCATTGATAATATTAATAATATTGATTAAATTTAAATTACTCAACAGTTACAGATTTAGCTAGATTTCTAGGTTTATCCACATCCGTGCCACGAATCAAAGCCGTATGATATGCTAATAATTGCACAGGAATTGTATGAATAATCGGAGATAAAACACCAGCATGACGCGGAGTCCGAATAATATGAACTCCTTCTGATTGGGTGAAATTGCTATCTAAATCTGCAAATACAAATAACTCGCCACCACGGGCGCTAACTTCTTGCATATTAGCCTTAAGTTTGACTAATAAAGCATCATTTGGAGCGATAACCACCACGGGCATGCTCTCATCAACTAGGGCTAAAGGTCCGTGTTTAAGCTCTCCAGCTGGATATGCTTCTGCGTGAATATAGCTTATTTCCTTAAGTTTTAACGCCCCTTCAAGTGCGATAGGATAATGAATTCCACGTCCTAAAAATAAGGAGTTATTTTTTTGCGCAAATTTCTTTGCCCAGATTGCAATTTGTACCTCTAAATTTAAAGCATGCTGAATACTCCCAGGTAAGTGCCGCAATTGTTCAAGATAATCAAGAGATTGTTCTGAACTTATTTTATTTTTTAAAATCCCAAGCACTGCTGCCAAACTAAATAAAGCGACTAATTGAGTTGTAAATGCTTTAGTTGAAGCAACGCCTATTTCTATGCCTGCGCGTGTATAAAATACTAATTCACTTTCGCGCGGTAGGGCACTTTCGCTAACATTACAAATTGATAAACTATGTTTATGCCCTAGAGATTTTGCATATTTTAGAGCTTCCATCGTATCTAGCGTTTCGCCTGATTGTGAGATCGTAATAATCAATTGCTTAGGATCTGCAATAACATCTCGATATCGATATTCACTTGCAATTTCAACATCTACAGCAATTCTTGCGATAGATTCCAGCCAGTGTTTTCCTGTTAATGCGGCGTAATATGATGTTCCACAAGCTAATATTTTAATACTTGTTATATCATCAAAAACCTGCGCCGCCTTTTCTCCAAATAATTTTGGAATAAAACCTTGCTTAATGATCAACTCAATCGTATCTGCAATTGCCTTTGGCTGTTCATGAATCTCTTTTTGCATAAAATGCTCATACGCACCTAATTCAAGCTCAGCTAATGAAGCCTCAGATATATGAATATCTCGCACAACATCAAGCGAGTTTTTATCAATAAGTTTCGCAATACCTTGCGTATTGATTTGGGCGATATCACCATCTTGGAGAAATATAACTTGCCTTGTTTTGGCTAAAATCGCAGATACATCAGATGCTGCAAACATTTGCTTATCCCCAATTCCGATAAGCAAAGGACAGCCCATCCGCGCCACAACTAAGTGATCAGGGCATTCTTTGGCGATAACAGCAATCGCAAAAGCTCCTTCAAATGTTTTAATTGCACTTTGAACAGCGTTAAATAAACGCAATTCATTATTTATATAAGTATCTTGCATATAAAAATAATGAATACTATGTGCGATAATTTCTGTATCTGTTTGCGAACTAAATACATAACCGTGCTTTTTCAGAGATTCGCGCAGGATTTCATAGTTTTCAATAATTCCATTATGGACAACTCCAATAGCACTTGAAATATGCGGATGAGCATTACTTTGAGTTACGCCACCATGAGTTGCCCAGCGCGTATGCCCAATCCCAATATGGCTTTTTAAGCCACAGGCGTTGATTACTTTTTCAATTTGAACTACGCGCCCAATGCGCCTTATCCGCTCAATTTCATTATTGTTTAAAACCGCAATCCCAGATGAGTCATAACCGCGATATTCGAGACGTTTTAAGCCTTCAACCAAAAAATCAACAATATTATCTGTACTAATTCCCGCAACAATCCCACACATAAGCACCTCTTATTTTACAATTAGCTTTTACAATTAACTTCTATAATTATAACAACACTAGGGGACTTCTATAAATCAATTGATAGATGCGTCCACTATTTATTCTAAACAAAAATAAAGCCTCCAAGGGAGGCTCTTAAATTATTTAATATACTTAATCTTCTGATTTTGTAACGGGAGCAGCTACTGTTTCTTGGTCTTCTAAAGCCTCTTCTTCCTCATCATCAAAACTAACACGGATATTACGTGCAGGGACGATAGTTGAAATAGCATGTTTATAGATCATTTGGCTAACATTTGAGCGTAAAAGAACGACAAATTGATCAAATGACTCAACCTGTCCTTGCAATTTAATACCGTTAACCAAATAAATTGAAACAGGAATGCGTTCCTTACGAATTGCATTTAGAAAAGGATCTTGTAATGTTTGCGCTTTAGCCATTTGTTATGCTCCACTATTGTTAGATGCGGGAATTATTTTTAGCCTATTCTCTTAATCAAGTTAAAATTTGAGTTAAATCTCAAAATTAGTTAGGTTTAAAATACTGTCATTATTTTATTAATATTTGAAAAAAAATTAGAAACACTGGTTATATCAATGATTTTTAAGTACTATATTATTTTTTTAATTTATATATAACTTAGTAT
>BHEQ01000158.1 GCA_003864535.1 Gammaproteobacteria bacterium | reverse complement strand
CTCAGCTTCAGGCAGAAATAAGATAACTATTTAGATAGGGAGATAATATGTTAGATATTGTTGAATTTATTAATAAGAAAATTAAAAGACTTCCATCTGATAAAAAAAGTATGGAAATAAAATTAGATATATTGAAGAGACTTGTCATATATATATCTAATAATGAAGTTTCTGGGCAGCTAGACAAAGTAATTAAACTTACTGATATGCGTACGGGCTATTCTGAATATAGAGTGATAAATGATTGTGAGTCTGACAACAAAGAACTTTGGGTTGAATATATAGATGGTGATGAAAATATTAGATTAAATTTTGGAGACCTTTTGATAAAAATGAAGTAACTCTTGGTTAAATTAAATTTCAGGTGATAAATAATTTGAGTTTAACCTCCTCGCTGTAATCCATGCCCGTCACACGCAAAAAAGCAACCATTAAGGCTGCTTTTTTATTGATAATACTAGATAGTTTGTTAGCAATAAGATATTACTTAATACTCCCACCTAATTGTTGTACATAAATTGCTAATGCTCTGATTTCAGAATCAGTCAAACGTTCTTTCCAAGAAGGCATTTGGCGTTGTCCTGGAACAACCCCGTGTTCAATTTGTATTTTAACTAAAGCAACTTTGTCTGCATCATTTTTTGCTAGAGACATATCAACCATAGTCCAAATCTTATCGGTAAGATTAGCAGCTCCCAAAGCTTGATTGCCTTTGCCATCTTTACCATGACAAACAAAACAGGTTGCTTTATTTGAAACAAATAGATCTGCACCTCGTATAGATCCCTCTGATTCAGCAAGATCCCCTGAAAGAGTTAAGACATAATTAGCTAGATCGGTGATTTCAGGATCAGATAATATTGTTGCCATCGGAGTCATATTACCATTACGCCCATTACTGATAGTTGTATAAATTTGCTTTACAGTACCGCCCCATAGCCAATCATCATCGGCAAGATTTGGATAAAGCGTAATCACACCACCGCCACCTTGTTGATGACAAGTTGCGCAGTTATCAGAAAAGAGTGATTTCCCTACTGCATTTGCAAATGCAGTCATTTGCGGATCTTTGCTCACATCTGCTAACTCATCCATGCTTAAAGCTGCAAACTTAGCTAGATTTTCTTTGCGTCGTAATGATTCAGGTGAGCTTTCAAGCTGGCTATCAAGTAATGTTCGTGTCGACCAAGCGCGGGATTTACCATCTACTTTGATGGTTGCAATCCCCTTAGTCCAGCCATTAGGCAAAGGCCAGGTTGGAAACCAAACCCAATATACTAGTGCAAAAATAATAGTTGCATAAAAAGACCAGAGCCACCAGCGTGGCAGCGGATTATTATACTCCTGTAAATCTTCATCCCACACATGCCCTGTGGTTTCGACTTCATCTTGTTTATCATAACTCATGAGTATTCCCTCAATAAAATATTCTTAAATAAGCACTTAACATCACTTTTCTTCTGATTTAAGTGCGCTCTGGCTGTCTATCTGACTGTCTTTTTGCGTAAGTTGATTACTGACAAATGCCGCTTTACTTGCGGATAAATCAGTTAAGTCTTCATCATCTAAAATCGCAATATAACTACAGTCGTCATATCTTTTTTTCCTATTTTTGCCAACAAAGACATATAAGTAAAGGCATATACTGATAAATACTGATAGGAATATAATCGCGGCAGCAGTCTTACTATTGCCAAGATCTGCAGCCCAAAACCATAATTTAGTCATTATGCCGTCCTTGTCTTTTTTGGATAATTAATAGGCTCATTAATTGGCTCATTCAGCTGAACGAAACTTACTAAAGTGACCTTCCTTAAATTTAGAAAAATCAACCAAAGTTCCAAGCATTTGCAAGTAGGCAACTATTGCATCCATTTCTGTGATCTTACTTGAATCACCATCGTAATTGCCTCTTTTAGCCTGTGCCTCTAGATTCTCAATCGCATTGTCAATAACTAGAACATCTGCAACTTGTTTGCCGAAACGTATAATATTTGCTTGATACTCAGCGTCATCTTTAGAGTAAGGAACGCCTGTATATCTTAATGCGCGTAGATGATCCTTAACATTTTTGTAATCCAGCTCATTTTTAGCAAGCCAAGGATAATTTGGCATAATTGATTGTGGTACTTCAGAACGTGGGCTGATTAAATGGCGAACATGCCAAGAATTTGGGAAATTCTTAACACCAACACGCGCTAAATCAGGTCCTGTACGTTTTGAACCCCATTGAAATGGGTGATCAAATTTAGATTCAGCCGCTAAAGAATAATGCCCATACCGCTGATGCTCATCTTGCATCGGACGAATCATTTGAGAATGGCAGTTATAGCAACCTTCTTTAATATAAACATCACGACCTAAGAGTTCTAAAGGAGTATAAGGGCGGATGGCATCAACGATAAACGTTTCCGTCTTATTCTTATTATTCTCATCTTTAACGACTTTACCATTACTATCGCGAACTTGAACAACTATCTCTTTTTTAACCTCTTCAATCGTATCATTGATATAAAAAAGCGGTACAATTTCAATCAAGCCACCAATACTAATTACAACAAGAGTAAATAATAATAAAAGGCCTGAATTTTTTTCTAATACTTCATGTTTCATCATTTTTAGACCCCTTTATGCGTGTGCAACATTTTGTGGAATGGCAGCGTTATGTGAAGCTTGTTCACGCGATCCCGATAAGCCAGTCATGAGGAAATTATAGATCATAACCACAGCACCCAATAAGAATAAACCGCCGCCTACAGCACGAATTACATATGGATAGTGCATAAACGCAACTGTTTCAATAAATGTAAATGCTAAAGTGCCGTATTGTGGATCAAATGCGCGTAATTGCATGCCTTGACCAATACCTGCAACCCAAAGCGCGGAAATATATAGAACAATTCCTATAGTTGCGAACCAAAAGTGTACATACACTAAACGCGTGCTAAATAATTTAGCTCCAAAAATGCGCGGCACCATATGGTAGAACGAACCAAATGTAATCATAGCAACCCAGCCTAATGCTCCTGAATGCACGTGTCCTACAGTCCAGTCAGTATAATGTGAGAGTGCATTTACTGATTTAAGGCTCAGTAATGGTCCTTCAAAGGTACTCATTCCGTAAAATGATAATGCGGTAATCATAAATAAAATGATTGGATTCGTACGAATTTTATCCCACGCGCCTGAAAGCGTCATAATTCCGTTGATCATCCCACCCCACGAAGGCAGCAATAAAATGATCGAGAAAGTTGCCGCAAGAGAAGATACCCAATCTGGAAGTGCAGTCCAATGTAAATGATGTGCACCCGCCCACATATACAGGAAGCTTAATGACCAAAAATGCACAATAGATAAACGATATGAATAAATTGGGCGCCCAGCTTCTTTAGGCACAAAGTAATACATCATTCCCAAAAATGCGACGGTTAGGATAAATCCTACCGCATTATGCCCATACCACCATTGAACCATGGCATCTTGAACTCCTGAGAACAGGCTATAAGATTTCATACTTGTAAGACTTACCGGAATAGCGAGATTGTTGAAAATATGTAATAACGCGGTAGCTACGATAAAGGCTAAGTAGAACCAGTTCGCAACGTAAATATGTTCTTGTTTACGGCGTAAGAGTGTATTTAAATAAATCCAGAAATAACAAACCCAAAGGATGGTAACGACAATATCTAGAGGCCATTCAAATTCAGCATATTCTTTACCTTGAGTATAACCTGCCATATAGCTAAGGAAGATTAATAAAATACCAACACTCCAGCCCCAAAATAGAAACTCAGCTAGTTTTGAATATGCAAGACGCACCTGACAGGTTCTTTGTACAACATAAAATGATGTTCCAATTAATGCCGAACCACCCATACCAAAAATAACAAGGTTGGTATGCACAGGACGCAATCGACCAAATGTGATCCACGCAATATCTAGATTCATACTAGGATATGCTAATTCAATTGCAGCCCAAAGACCTGCAATCATCCCAATTGCTCCCCATACTAATGTCATAATCGCAAATTTGCGAACAATAGCATAGTTGTACTGCTCATTAAGAGCTGGTGCACTATGACTCATAAAAATCTCCCTATAAAAACCAATGGATAAAAAACTTGCTTAGATATTTTATTTAAATATTTTGCTTCACGCATTTTACTTTATTAGCGAGTTCCTAGCTGCTTATTTATAACTTATATAAATAATATATTTTATAAATGCCTACCTAGAAAACTAGTAATTTTATTATGATGGCAAGTTTGCATTGTCTTAACATTGACTATTATCAATATTTATTGATTAATAATAAATACACACTAGCTACAAACATGCATACAAATCCATAATAACATGAAAATCATCACTAATTTTAGCATAATGAAGGCAAAACTAGATTTAAATTAAACTAAGATTAATTGACTTTTCCTAATTAAAGGGCTTATATAAATTAGATTTTCCAAGGCTTGCGATTTTATTAGAAGCGCAGTTTGCATAGGTAAATGGAGCATTTTAATAATATCGCGTAACGCAGAAAAAATACAAATAGATGCGCCTTATAATATTCCTATTATGAGTAAATTAATAT
>BHEQ01000157.1 GCA_003864535.1 Gammaproteobacteria bacterium | reverse complement strand
CACTTGAGCCATTAGAGCGTGGATTTGGGCACACACTAGGTAACGCATTACGTAGAATTTTACTATCTGCGATTCCAGGAGCTGCCATTACAGAATGTGAAATTGAGGGTGTTCTGCATGAATACTCGGCAATTGAAGGCATTCAAGAAGATGTTATTGATATCTTACTCAACCTCAAAGGGATTGCGTTTATTCTTCATGATACTCATGAAGTAACTTTAACTTTATCCAAAAAAGGTGCAGGTATTGTAACTGCTGGAGATATTGAACTGCCACATAATGTTGAGATTATGAATCCTGAGCATTTACTGGCAAGTTTAACTAAAACTGGTGCTTTAAATATGCGCTTAAAGGTTCAAACAGGACGTGGATACCAATCTGTTGCGAGTCGTGTTTCTGCAACAGATGACAGTAAAGCAATTGGATGTTTGCGTCTAGATGCCTCTTTTAGTCCTATTCACAAAGTTAGTTATAATGTGGAAAGTGCGCGTGTTGAACAACGCACCGATCTAGATCGATTGATTATTACACTTGAAACTAATGGCACAATAGAGCCTGAGGCAGCAATTAGGGCTGCGGCAACAATTCTTCATGAACAACTTTCTGTATTTGTTGATCTTAAGAGTGTGCCTGAAGCACCTGTTGTCGTTGTAGTTGAGCCTCAATTTGAAGTTGATCCTATTTTATTGCGTCCAGTTGATGACTTAGAATTGACAGTACGTTCGGCAAACTGTTTGAAAGCTGAGAGTATTTACTATATTGGTGATTTAATTCAGCGCACAGAAGTTGAGCTATTAAAAACCCCAAATCTTGGTAAAAAATCACTTACAGAGATTAAAGATATCCTTGCTCAACATGGTTTATCTTTAGGAATGAGACTTGAAAACTGGCCTCCAGCAGGATTTGACACCACAAAGTTGCCATAATAAATTATTGATTAAGGATTATAAAGATGCGTCATCGTAATATTGGTCGTGCGTTTAGCCGCACATCATCACATCATAAAGCCATGTTTAGCAATATGGTAACCTCTTTAATAGGGCATGAACTTATTAAAACAACTTTGCCTAAGGCAAAAGAGTTAAGACGTTTTGCAGAGCCGTTAATAACGCTTGCAAAAGTAGACTCAGTCCATCATCGCCGTTTAGCTTTTGCTCAGTTGCGTGATAAGGAAGCGGTAGGTAAATTATTTACGGTTTTAGGTCCACGTTTCTTAGATAGAAAAGGTGGCTATTTACGCATTCTTAAGTGTGGTTTTCGCCCAGGCGACAACGCACCTATGGCGTATGTTCAGTTATTAGATATACCTGAAGATTAATTTATCGTCTCTGATGATAGATACTATTGAAAAAGCCAGTCATACTGGCTTTTTTGTTACATGCAACTGATTTGTATGGAAGTTTAATGAATATTATTCGTTTGCATAGCAATACTATTTTTAAAAATATGCCAAGAGTTGTTACAATTGGCGCGTTTGATGGCTTACATTTAGGTCATCAGGATTTAATTGGGCAATTATCTCTTCAAGAAGATAAGCTTCAAAAAGATAAGTTAGCACCACTGCAACGGACTTTGATTACGTTTGAGCCTCTGCCACATGAAGTGTTTATGGCGCAAGCTCATATTGCTCGGGTTATGCAGCTGCGTGATAAAATAAGATGCTTACAAGATTTAGATGCGATTGATGAGCTGGTGATTATCCCGTTTAAGAAAGATGTTTTAGCAATATCAGCCGATGATTTTGTCCAAAAGATTTTAATCAAGCAATTAAATACTAAAATTCTCGTGATAGGTGATGATTTTAGATTTGGTTATAAAGCACTTGGTGATTATAAACTCCTTGAAGCTTATGCAAAGCAAGGATATTTTGAGCTTATTAGGATTGAATCTCGCCATTTATTAGGTGAGAGAATCTCCTCAACACGGGTACGGCGTGCCCTTGCAAATGCTGATTTTGCGCAAATTAAAGCATTAACAGGTCGAGAGTATAATATTTCTGGTAGAGTTATTCATGGGCGCAAGCTTGCAAGAACTTTAGGATTTCCGACTTTAAATATTAGTTTAAGGCACAGAAACTTACCTCTTCGCGGCGTTTTTAATGTTAAAGCAGTTAGTCTTGATGCACAGCACATAGAATATTCAGGATTAGCAAACATAGGCTTTAGACCCACAGTTGATGGCGTTAAATCGATGCTTGAAGTACATTTATTAGGCGGTATTACCGGAGATTTTTATGGAAAATACTTTTCGATCACGTTTTTAAATAAAATACGGGATGAGCAAAAGTTCTCAGGGATTGACGCATTAAAAAAACAAATTGAACAAGATGCGCTTCAGGCTAATTTATATGCCAAAATTAATAAAATATAAACTTATTTAAACTTATTTAAACATAGTTAGGATCACGTGGATAAAACATCTAATAGCGATATTTCGGATTCATTAATTGGGATTCACCCTCTTATTGAATATTGGGTTCTCAAGATAATTTGTAAGCTTGACGCACATAATCTTTTTATTGGTAAAGAAGGAGTAGAGCGGCATGATCTCGGGCTTATTTTGGGGCTTGAGCAGTGGCTTGATCCTGTTCCGAATTTTGATAAAACCGTTGTTATGCAGCAGCTTAATGCTAGATTGGCAGCGTATGATACTTATGATCTTGATAAGATTCGTTTATCATACTCTAAATATTTAAGCTTAAATCTAGAAAAACTAGCACGTTTAGTTAATTTATCGGAAGTTGATGTAAAAATCCTTTATTTTAGGACGATTATTGAGCTAGAACCTGCTTTAGAAAATGCGGCAGATATGTTAGGCAATTTAAGCTCTTACCGCATCATTCTAATTTTAGCTAAAGTGCTTGATATTGATCAAAAGCTTATAAAAGCAGCTCTGCATAGCCAATCTACCTTAAATAAAACAGGTTTATTATGCTTAGATCATAATGGAACGATGTTTTTACGCCTTAAATTGGATTTAATCTCTGAAAACTTTCAAGATTTAGTAATCTCAGATGCTATTGAGCCGCATGTTTTATTAAAAGATATTGTTAAACAATGCCCGCCAAGCACACTTTCTTTAAAAGATTATTCACACATTCAACCGCATTTAGATATTGCGCTGCCATATTTAAACCAAGCAATTAAACTTAAGCAAACAGGGGTTAATATATTAATTTATGGCGAGGCTGGGACGGGTAAAACCGAGCTTTCACGTACTCTTGCGGCGCATATTAATGTCCCAATTTTTGAGATTAGCAGTGAAGATGATAGCAATAACCCGATTAAGGGCGAGCGGCGTTTACGCGCTTATAAAGCTGCACAAAATTTTTTCTCCCATCAAAAGACCTTACTTGCATTTGATGAGCTTGAAGATATTTTTAAAGATGATACTTCCATGAATCCTTTTGCAAATACTCCCAAGGCGTGGCTTAATAATATTTTAGAGACAAATATTGTTCCAACTATTTGGTTATGTAATTATATTAATATGCTTGAAGATTCTTTTATCCGCCGTATGGATATAGTAATTGAGCTTGAATCGCCACCGCAACATATTCGAGAGCAGATATTAGCGGCTTCATATAAGGATTTGATTTCTGATATCTCAATTAAAAAACTATCAAAATCAAAATTTATTGTGCCAGCTATTATTAGCCGTTCAGCTAAGGTAATTAAGTGCGTCAAGACTAAGCTTAACGATGTTGATCTTAGTGTAAGTACTTTAATTAATAGCACTTTAAAAGCGCAGCAACACGATACAGTTCAGGTTAAAAATTATGCTGAATTAAAAGATATTTATGATCCTGCTTTTATTAATGCCGATACAGATTTAGATAAGCTTAAACAATCACTTGTCGAGTATAAAGATGCTAGATTATGTTTTTATGGGGCATCTGGCACAGGTAAAACCGAGTATGCTAAATATTTATCTGAATATTTAGCTATTCCTTTATTAATGAAAAAAGCCTCTGATTTGCTCTCGAAATATATTGGTGAGAGCGAACAAAATATCGCCCAATCGTTTATGGAAGCGCGGCAAAATAATGCAATTTTATTGATTGATGAGGTTGATAGCTTTTTAAGTGATCGGCGTTATTCTAAAAATAGTTGGGAAAATACGATGGTTAATGAGCTCTTAACTCAGATTGAGAATCATCAAGGCTTATTAATTGTGACGACAAATTTAATGGATCGCTTAGATCCAGCGGTAATGCGTCGTTTTGATTTTAAAATTAAGTTTGATTACCTTAAGCTTGAGCAGGCACGTTCACTTTTCATTAAACAATGTCATATACTTAAGTTTGATAAGCCCACAGCTACTGATTTTGAGCGTTTAGCAAAGATTAAAACGATCACTCCTGGTGACTTTGCAATTTCAACACGGCAAGCGCGTATGAAGTTTATTAGCTCAAGCACAGAAATTATTCAGCAACTAGAAAATGACAATCTTATTAAAAATAAAGCACAAAATAATCACATTGGATTTTTAACACGATAAATAAGCTATAAATACACAAGTTATTCTTAAATTTTTGTAAAGTGCACATCTATGAATTGCTTTTCCTGCGTTACACGATATTATGAAAATGCTCATTTACACCAGTAAACTGTGCTTTTAATAATATCGCAAGCCTTGAAAAATTTAATTTATAGAAGTCCCCTAA
>BHEQ01000156.1 GCA_003864535.1 Gammaproteobacteria bacterium | reverse complement strand
AAGCTACACGCAGAATCCCCAGAATGCACGCCTGCTTGCTCGACATGTTCCATCACGCCACAAATAATAACCTCAACTCCATCACAAATTGCATCAATATCAACTTCAATCGCATCATCCAAAAAGCGATCCAAAAGTACGGGGGAATCATTAGAAACATCAACCGCCTCTTGCATATACCGTGCAAGATCATCCGCATCGTGGACAATCTCCATACCGCGCCCGCCTAAAACATAACTTGGGCGCACAACTAAGGGATAACCAATCTCTTCCGCTAGTTTTAATGCACTTTGCGTATCACGCGCGGTGCGGTTATCTGGTTGTTGCAGGTTTAAATCTTGAATGATTTTTTGAAAACGCTCCCGATCTTCCGCGGCATCAATCGCATCTGGCGATGTTCCAATAATTGGCACGCCTGCCTTTTCAAGGTCGCGTGCAAGTTTTAATGGCGTTTGCCCACCATATTGCACAATCACGCCTTGTGGCTGCTCAATACGAACTATCTCTAAAACATCTTCAAGGGTTAATGGCTCAAAATAAAGGCGATCAGCAGTATCATAATCAGTCGACACAGTCTCAGGATTACAGTTAACCATAATCGTCTCATAACCTTTATCACGCAAACATAATGCGGCGTGAACACAGCAATAATCAAACTCTATCCCCTGCCCTATTCTATTTGGACCACCGCCTAGAATCATTATTTTCTTATTTTTAGTTGGGAGTGATTCGCATTCTTGCTCATACGTTGAATATAAATACGCGGTTTGCGTGGCAAATTCACCAGCAACAGAATCAACACGTTTATAAACTGGAAAAACCTGATGCGTTTCCCGTAAAGAGCGCACTTGATCTTCTTTAATATCAACTAATTGGGCGAGGCGAATATCTGAAAAACCCATGCGTTTAAGCGCATATAAATGCTCTTTATCATCAAGATAAGGCGTGCCTGCAAGCCGCAATTTATTTTCTGTTTCGATAATCTCACTAATTTGATCTAAAAACCATGGATCAATTTTAGTGATCTTAAATATCTCATCTAAAGACATGCCAATGCGCATAGCATCTGCAACATAAAGCAGACGCTCCGCACGCGGCACACCCATTTCATTGCGGATTTTCTCGAGCATATCAATATCATAATGATGTTCAGGAGAATGCTCAGGACGTTCATCAACCATGCGTTTAAAGCCACATAAACCAGTTTCTAGCGATCTTAAAGCCTTTTGCAGTGACTCTTTAAAAGTGCGTCCCATTGCCATAACCTCGCCCACAGACTTCATTTGCGTGGTGAGGCGATCATCTGCTGTTTTAAACTTCTCAAACGCAAAACGTGGAATTTTAGTGACAACATAATCAATAGATGGCTCAAAAGATGCAGGAGTTAAGCTCCCTGTAATCTCGTTCTTAAGCTCATCAAGCGTAAAACCAACCGCTAATTTCGCGGCAATCTTAGCGATAGGAAAACCTGTAGCTTTAGATGCAAGAGCGGATGAGCGTGAAACGCGTGGGTTCATTTCAATCACAATCATGCGTCCGTTTTCAGGATTAATTGCAAACTGAACATTGGAGCCGCCAGTTTCCACACCAATTTTACGTAACACTTTGATTGATGCATCGCGCATAATTTGATATTCACGATCAGTTAAAGTTTGCGCAGGCGCAACGGTGATGGAATCTCCAGTATGTACGCCCATTGGGTCTAAATTCTCAATCGAGCAAATAATAATGCAATTATCTTTTTGATCGCGCACCACTTCCATCTCAAATTCTTTCCAACCTAAAACCGACTCTTCTAATAAAAGTTGATTAGTTGGGGATAAATCAAGCCCGCGTTCAACAATTTCTAAAAACTCTTCGCGATTATACGCAATTCCACCGCCTGTTCCACCCATCGTAAACGAGGGCCGAATAATGATTGGGAAGCCAATTTGAGCTTGGGCATCGAGTGCTTCTTGCAGCGTATGCGCGGTAAAAGATTTTGGGGTATCAAGCCCAATTTCTGTCATCGCTTGTTTAAAGCGCGCGCGATCTTCTGCCATATCAATCGCATCTTCTTTCGCACCGATAAGCTCAACATTAAATTTCTCTAAAATGCCATTATGGGCTAAATCGAGCGCACAATTAAGCGCAGTTTGCCCACCCATTGTCGGTAAAATTGCATCAGGTCTTTCTTTTTCGATGATTTTAGCAACTGTTTCCCACGTTATAGGCTCGATATATGTTCGATCTGCCATTTCAGGATCAGTCATGATTGTCGCAGGATTTGAGTTAACTAAAATGATTTTATAGCCTTCAGAACGCAACGCTTTACATGCTTGCGCTCCAGAATAATCAAACTCACACGCTTGACCGATAACAATTGGACCTGCCCCAATAATAAGAATGCTGTTAATATCACTACGCTTTGGCATCGTTTTTCCTTTAATGATTTGAGTTTATTTAGATTGAGATAACTTTATTTTACTTTGCTTTTTATCGCGGTTGATTTGTATATCGTTGATAGTTTGATGCGGAATTTGTACCTTTATATCTTCATGAAACTGCCACATTTTATTTATATCAAAAGAGATTTTAGATAATTTATTTTTTACATCCCTTTCAGCACAAAAAAGAGATTTAAAATCTTTCTTTGAACCGTAAATATCTCTAATGTGTTTGATATTAGCTGATGCGCCAACAATTTCATCTTCAAAGTTTTTATATTGAATAAGCACGATTACTTTTGCAATAACACTCAATTTCTCTAAAACTTTTAAATTTGCGTTTAAGCGTTCTATATTTTTCATTACATCAATATCTAAGATACAAATAGCCGTCGTTCTAGGTTTGATTTTACGTTTAATTTTTGAAATATCATTATTCCATAAATTAAATACTTCAACTTTCCCTGCCCATATAATATCATTTTTGTAAGCATCGACAAAAACGTGCTCTGTTTTGCCCTCTACAATATAAAGATAATAATTAGCCATGTGCTTATACCAATAAATCTGAAATTAAATGTGTATCTGGCACAGTTTTAAAAACATCATTTTTAACTGCATTAATAAGATTTCTATCATTTTTTTTATAAGTAGTCGCTGGATAAATTATTTCTGTATAAATATCCTTCTTGAAAAACATATAAGAATGTAGGGGTAGATTCATTTCTAAAATATCATAATTATGGGTAGTATAAAAAAGCTGAGAATTTCTCCCTAACAATCCTATGTATAAATTTAATATCGCTTGTTCCATTTCTGTATGAGCATGCGGAATTAGCTCATCTATAAAGTAGCTATTAGGACTCAAGTCTTCTGAGCGGCTTTGTATAAGACTTGCCATTAATACCGCTCGAATAGACTCATACGTACCACTGGATAATCTTTGCTTATTGCTTAATTCACCATTGGTTAAAGTAACTATGTCACCATTTTTAAAGGTAATTAAAAAAGCTTTACCTTCTGTACCTTCAATTGGAGATATTGTTTTAATACTCTCGTCAAATGAGATTAAAATCTTCTCCAAAATATCTTTTTTAAGGAATGGTCCATCCCATAAATCATAATCCGTAAAAGTTGACTCTGAGAACAATAACAACCACCCGAGCTGTATTTCAAAGCGTTTTTGGATAAATATTTTTGTATTTTTACTAATTAACTCAGAATCAGCATTTAAATTATTTTTATCATAAATTTTATTATCTTGAGATACCAATTTTTCAACTGCTTTTTCATAAGAATCACTCTTAGCAATCTTAACAGAATACAAATTCTCTTCTAATATGCCCTCAATATTAAAGCGTGTATGAATTCGATATAGCATATGTTTAGCAGGATCAACAAAATCTAATTCAAAAAATGAATCTGCATTATCATTGATGAAGAATAAATCACATAAATCTAGAGCTCCTTTAGAGATATAAGTTCTAATGTCACACAAAATACGCCCAAACATTGTTTTACCGGAAGCATTCGCGCCCATTAAAATATTCACGCGTTTAAATCTAAAATTCTCTCTACCTTCCAAATATTCATAATCAATCGTGCTATCTTTGATTTTCCGAGGATAGCTAAAATTAAACTCAGCATGCTTAAAAGATGCAATATTATCAAGCACTAATCTCATAATAATCATGTATATTCTCCTTTTAAAAGTGAATTGATAATAACATTTAATTTCCAATAATTGGAATTTAAAGCGATAAAGTTAGCTTTAAACTTGACTATAAACTTGGCTTTAAGCGTATATTTTTAACTCATCAAAGCTACAAAGCGATCAAACAAATATGATATATCAGATGTGCCGGGACTTGCTTCAGGATGACCTTGGAAGCTAAACGCGGGGCAATCAGTTAATTCGATACCTTGTAAGGTTTGATCAAATAAAGAATGCGCAAAGGCTTTAACATTCACCGGTAAACTTGTCTCATCTAGCGCAAAACCATGATTTTGTGCGGTGATAATTACTTTGTCTAAATTTTTATCAAAAACAGGATGATTACCACCGTGATGCCCTGTTTTCATTTTAATTGTTTTAGCACCTGTTGCTAATCCTAACAGTTGATGCCCGAGGCAAATCCCAAACATGGGGATTTTTTTCTCTAAAAGCTCTTTAATCGTGGCAATCGCATAATCGCAAGGTTCAGGATCTCCAGGCCCATTGGATAAAAATACACCGTCGGGTTTTAAGT
>BHEQ01000155.1 GCA_003864535.1 Gammaproteobacteria bacterium | reverse complement strand
AATAATGACCATCCCCCACTCTTCAATCACCGCGGCATTATCTTGCTCAGTTGCGGTAAGCTTCATGTTTAATTTAGGTGCATATTTGCGAATAATTTCCCAATTTTGAGCACAACTTGCGATTTCAAGTAAATCCCAGATATTACTAGCTTGCTCATCTTCAGGCAGATATGAAATCAACTTTAGCTTCCATTTAATTGCGGCATCTAAATTATCTTGATTTTGTAAAGCACTTATCATTAAACTAAGTGCCCCAAAAGAATGTCTCTCTGGCGTATCTTCAGCAATAATACTTTGGCAGTGCATAATTACAGCGTCGTCGTCATTTTGCATCATGGCTAAACGTGCTAAATACCAAGCCTTAGCTTTAGGTATCTTAAGCATATTTGCAATCTTCAAAATACGCTCAGTTTGATTAGTCTGACTAAGTTTATCGAGTAATTCATATAAAACACGCAAATTATGCTGGTCATCTAACTCTGGTAATTTATTATTTTCTATCTGTAAAATTATGTATCTCTCTAGAAAATTGATCGCATCTTCTTGTGAACCAATGGCATTAAGTGCTGAGGCAAGTGTTAGTAATATATCTTCATGATCAGGATTAAGCTCATGGGCTTTAAGGAGAGATTCTAGTTCAATTTCAGGAGAACGCGTCTCATTTACTCGGATATTCTTAAGCAGCTCATCTGGCAAGAGAGTTAAATCATCTACGGGTAACGCCTGCTTATCTTCTTTTAACTTGTTATATTGCAAGGATAATTCATCAAGCTTAGCTTGGGCACCGCAATCTTTACGCAATTGTGTTTGTAAATATAGCGCGCTTTTAAGGGCTTTTTTTGCAATCCATAAAGAACCACGCTCCATTGCAAGCTTCGCGTGAATGCACGCTACATTAAATCCAAATCGATGTGATTGAACTTTAGTCAAATAATCCGTAGCTGTTTGTAAATGCGCGCCTAAACGCCAAGTATTGTGCTCTTTAGAGCGCGTTGCAATAACAAAAGCGGCATGTGTCCAAGATTCATAATCGCCGTGAGCAATATCATCAAAAGCTGGGAGAGTCTCTTTCGCCTCTTCAATGCGATCAAGATTTGCTAAAATATAACTTTTCTCAATCTGAAGCATAATCCAACGGCTGCGAGAATTATCAGGCATTTTTTCAAAATCAATGGCATTAATTAACTCCAAAGCCTTGTCAAAACGGCAAGCTTTGCTATGTGTATAAATAATTTGAAGTATAAATGCCAAAGAAGGTTCATTTCCTGCGAGACTCATTGCTTGTGCTTTACTTTCTAGAAAAGCTAAAGAATCATCTAAACGTCCTAAGTCGCGTAATGCAGTGGAATGTTCACGAGAAATACAATCATAGCAATTGAGTGCAGGTTTAATGCGATCTAAAGTTTCTTTGGTAACTGCCAAACGCTCCAAAGCCCAGCCATTTGCATCTGTATTTCCATAGGTAATCCCTAAATCATGCACGACACAAACAGATTGGGGGCAATCAATATTTTCGGGTCGATGTGAGAATTCCATTAGATTAATGGCCTCATCTAGTGCGCTCGCCCCATATGCCATAGATTTAACTTTATTTTGCATCCCCCAATGGCGAAAGAAAATCTCCAACCATTGATTTTTCATTGACCGCGCAGCTGCAATTGCTTCAGGTAAAGCAGCCTCAACTCGTTCCGACTGATCTTCATGAACATCATCAGGAATTGAATAAATCATATTTGCAATACGAGCTTGCCCTGCGGCGCGTAAATCTTCTTCTACTTTTTCTAGCCAATGCCAAATATCCATAATTTTAATTCCTATTAAATGTTGTTTTAAAATTTTTACTTATTTATTTAACTAGTTAATTTAACTAGCGGTAATATTATATGTTAATCAATATTATTCCAAGCTATTAATAATAAATTCACTAATATACTCAAATGCTTGATTTAAATTTAGAGCATTATGCTTAGAATTTTGAGCTTGATTTTCCTGATCTTGATTAACCGACATTAATACTTTAATACTTTTAAGCATTTTTAAGCATTGTTCAAGCTTATTTAGATCAGACTCTTTGATTGAAGAGCTTTGATCTTGCTGCGCTATTTTGGTAGCAATTAGGAGCTTAATGCATGGATTATTAAGATTGATGAATAATTTTGTTGACGAGCTCTCTTTAATATTAGCAGTAAAGCTGCGCATTAAACTTAATGCAGCCATTGAGATACGCTTATCAGTCTCATCCGCTTCAACTTTCTTTTTTAAGATAGCCTCGCGATCAATCACGGTAACTAAAGGCAGTGAGGGTGGATCAAACCGCGCTGCGACTAATTGCTCCTCATCACACAAATGCTCACTGAGCCATTGATGAATATCATCAGTTAAATTTTGTTCCGTAAATAATGCTTGATTGCCTTTTTTACTGCCCAATTCAATAAGTGTTTGATGATTTTGGCTGCACCATTTTCTTAAGAAAGGCAGAACTCCATAGCGATCTCCTTTTGCTACAGGAATCCCTAAAGCGCGAAAAAGCATATCTTCAAAACTGCCCTCAGAGCCAATACTAATATGATAATTCCCTTTTGATTTTAAAGAGTGAATGGGTAAATCACCTTGCGAGCTTGCTATAGTAATATCTTGAGCAAGAAGCTCAAATAAGCGCTCATCACATAAAGCTGCACCTAAAAGAGCTTCATTATGCCGACTTAACACCCGCCGCCATGCTTCAGGTTGAGTCTTAGCAACCTGAGCCATTCCCGTTATAAGTGCTTCTGTAATAAATGCTTGGATTTGATAATATGAATTATCTTTTTGTAAATCTTCACGGCTCGCTGTTGGTGTTAAATGATTTGATTCAATAACACCGCTAATAAATCCTGCCCATGGTGGGAGTAAATCGCGGGCATCATCATCTAAAAGCATACCGCGCACAAATACAGATAAATTCCGATTATCGCTACTTCCATAGGTTGCGCCATCTTGAATCCATAATAATCCTTCTAAAATATTATCCGTTGTTTGAATTGGAAAGGCGCACAGTGGTTCAAAATGTTGCTCAAATTTCTTTGCAAATTCTAAGCGTTGACGCTGTAAAATAGCTGGATGAGGCAAAATATTTTGCTCTTGATTCCGCCAAGGTGGCACTATATTATTAATTGCAATATCTGCATCACCAATAAAAATTGGCACTTTTAGCAGCGCACAGTATTGATTTAACACTTTATGTAAAACGCTCTCACTACATAAATGTTTAAAATCATTTTTTAACTCAAGCGTAACCGTTGTTCCAATAATGCCAGCTGCGACGGCTTTAACTGTGTATTTTTCACCATTACTAGATTGGTATTCATGCGCTAAATCTGGGCTTTGATAAGATGTTGTGGTCAATGTTACTGTTTTTGCAAGTACAAAAGCTGATAAAAAACCTAAGCCAAACATTCCAATTAAGCCATCATCATCAATTTTACCGTTTATATTTTGCTCGCGTAACGTCCGTGTATAACCAACGCCTACCGTTGCAAGATAGCGATGAATCTCATCTAAAGTTAAGCCCGCACCACAATCGGTAATACTTAAAGTGCCTAAATTTACATTGCCGCTAATCTGGATTTTATGTAAGCTGTGATCTGACATATTTGTATTAAAATCAGCATCTTCTATACGTCTTCTGATAATTGAATCATGCGCATTTTGAACTAACTCACGCACAGCAACAAAAGGAGTTGAATATAAATGACGGCTGAGCACGCTCATCAGTCCACTTAGATCAACATTTGTTGTGTTCTCTTCGCTTTGTTGTTGCTTAAGTTGAATAATAGTATCTATATTGGTTAAGTTTTTTTTCATGATATACGCCAAGAATTAAAGTTACAAATTGTAAGCTGATGTTACGCCACAGCCCGTGTGTCACCCATAAATTTATGGAATCATCCTTATGATTATTGCATTTTATCAAACAATATCATTGTGATAATCTAGATAATACAAGCTCGCCGATACGATTTAAAAAATGTGTTCCTTGATTTTGGGTATAGCGTGTTCCTGATTTACTCCCTATCGCTAAAATACCCTGCCAATTTTGATCACGTAGCGCAATTAAGGCGCTCGATGCAATAACTGGTGCATTCTCATCAAACAAGCTTAAAGATTGTTTCATATTCAGCTGTAGACCACATTGGGGCTTGCCCAGCCTAAAAAACTCTTCAAACTCATCAAATAAAGTAGGACTCATTAAAATCTTAGGCAATATAGCCTCTAATGCGCTGTTATATGTAAATCTAAACTCAACATATTCAACATTAAAATGGTCTTTTAAGGCTTTTTGAGTATTATAAATTACATCGATAATTGTAGCTGACTCAAGTAACGCCAAACTTAAGTGATGCATTTTTGCCGCAAAATATTCATTTTCACGTGCAGTGAAAATCAAATCCTCGAAACCTTCTTTAAATTCAGAATGTTGAACTTGAAGTAATTGCATTCTACGCTCAATTAAAGAGATCGCATCACCTTCTAAAGGATGAGGAATGGTTAAATTTAATAGCAAAGATTCATGTTTTTGAAAAAAATTAGGATGCTTTTTTAAATATGCAATTACACTATCTTCAGAAATATTTTTAGAGGTGTTTTTATTAGCTTCGGTACTTTTTGATAAACTCACAGATTTAACCTTTAATTTAAGCATAGAAAATAGTTGATTATGCATCATTTATATAAATTTAAACATCAATTTACCTAAATCATATTTTGTTATATTGATTTGACTAAACTACAAGAATTTTTTAGCTT
>BHEQ01000154.1 GCA_003864535.1 Gammaproteobacteria bacterium | reverse complement strand
GTGTTTTAGATGTAGATGACGTAGAACTTATCCAAACATTAAGCGCATCTTTAACTGATCTATTTAAAACAGAGATATTTAATGTGCATAAAAAAAATCTACAGCAACGCCTGCTAGATTTACAGATAATTGCAGATCAAGATAATAACAATCAATTAATAAAATTAACAATACTAGATCAACTGAAAAATAAAATTATTGCAAGCCAAGAGAAGGCAAAACAGCTATGTATTTTAAAAGAAATTCGGGATAATAAGGTAACTCCAACAATCGATAAAGCTCTTAGAATGAAAATTCAAATTGATTTATTAAATGATAACTTAAGTCATAAAAACTTTAGTTTTAGTGATCAAGACTTATCTTTAGAAGAACTAGAAATGCAGTGGAATCATGATTTATACGGGCTTATCGACCAGAATCTTAGCTTACGTTTTTTGGAGCATGATTAACCTTATATTAAAATTATGGGCACATCTATTTGTGCTTTTAATAATATCGCAAGCCTTGAAAAATCTAATTTATAGAAATATCCTTATTACTAATATTAATTTATGAAATTTATCTTGCAAGTATTTATACTTCTACATAATATAAAAATATGGCATTATATGATGCTAAATAGCTCTAAAATTTATGTCTATAGCTTAGGCATAATAAGGATTAATAAATTGGACAAACAGTGGTATGACAATAACCCTTGCCATATTAAACAAAATAGTAAACTAATCGGAAAGGTCTGTACCGCTCTACTGATCCTATTTTGTCATGCCTCTTTTGCGCAATCTCTTAAGAAAAACTCTATAGATTTTAATATTAACAATGCCGCTACGCTTGAAATAAAAGTAGATTTGCTTATAGACGCGGGGAATAAATCTTTAGAAAATGATAAATCTAATCTTGCCAAACGTTACTATGAACGCGCTGTAACAGATGGTATTAAACTTGGAAAGCATCCAAGCTATGCAAGCGCGCTAACTAAGTTAGCTAATTTACAAGAAAATAAAATTACGGCGCGAAGCCTTTACCAAAACTCTCTTGATATTTATGAAGAGTTATATGGTCCGCGCGACCTAAATAATGCACATGTCCTTGATGATATCGTCTGGACTTATGATTATTCAGGTTCTGATACTGAGCTTGCGATTGATCAAATAAAACGCTCAATTGTAATTAGGCGCTATCATAAAGATTACCAAACACTTCCTGCAAATTTACGTACTTTAGCTTGGCTGTATGAAATTAAAAATGATTATAAAAAGGCTGAGACTAATTACCGTGAAGCACTTAATATAGATCTGCGGATTCTAGGCTTTAATGATATTCGCGTAATTTTATCCATGGAAAACCTTGCCCAATTTTTTATTGATATTGGTGAGTTTAAAAAAGCTGAAGGGGTCTTATGGGATAAAAGAAAACGCCATAAAGCCGCAAAATATATCGATTATTATAATCTTGGACGTTCAGAATCTATGCTCGCTTGGGTTTACTTAAAACTAGGCAAAGACGGTACCGCTGAATATCATTTTATCAATGCCTTAAATAATATTAAAGAAAGCATGAATGATCCAAGCGACAGCCCCTCCTTCCCAGCTTTACCTGCATTATTGGATTTAATTGCATATTATGCTAATAAGCAACAGTTTGATAAGGCACGTATTTATTATGATCAAGCACAAAATATTTTGAGTGAGGCTGGAGATGGCTCTCTTGCTGATCATGCGCAATTTATTGAAAACGAGATTTTATCAGGTAATGGAGCAAGCTATACGTGGTCTGCGGATTATCAAATTGATGGAATTCGTTTAATGATTGATTACGCTTTAAAAAATAATTAGGCTTAAGCTCAAAAGGAACTTTTCTTGGCAACTTATGTAATTGGAGATATCCACGGCTGTGATAGAAGCTTTAACGCTCTATTAAAAAAAATAAACTTTAAGCCAAATACAGATAAAATTTATCTTGTGGGTGATCTTATCAACCGCGGCCCTAGATCTGTAGATGTTTTAGAACGTATTTTAGATAGCGCAACTGCGATGCAAAGTGTCTTAGGTAATCATGATCTTAACTTCTTAGCTGCTGCGGCAGGTTTTGTTAAGATTAAAAAAAATGATACTTTCTCTTCAATTTTAACAACAAAAAATCCTTATGTTTTTATTGATTATTTGCGCCAGTGCCCTTTAATGATCAAGATTGAAACTGAGTTTAATCAGATTATTATTGTCCATGCAGGCATGCATCCATCTTGGAGCATTGAAGATGCTTGGCGTTATAATTTGGAAATTATACAGGTTTTTCAAGATAAAGATGGGAAATATGAACAATTTTTAGCGCGGATGTTTGGTAATTCTCCAAACTTTTGGAATGAAGAATTAAGCGGACATGAGCGCTTGCGTGCAATTATTAATATATTTACGCGGATGCGTTTTTTGGATAAAGATCTAAAACTTGATTTTGATTTTAAAGAAAAACTATCCCAAGCCCCAGAACATTTAACTCCTTGGTTTAATTCTCCTAGACCTGAAAATAATCATAAAATTATTTTTGGGCATTGGGCTGCCTTAGGCTTACATCAAACTAAGCATACTTTATGTATTGATACTGGTTGCATTTGGGGTAATATGCTAAGCGCAGTTAGAATTGACACGCCTAAATTTGAACTTTTTATGGTAGAAAATCATGATTAAATCTAATAATAATAATAATAAGATCAAACTACCTATTATCTCTTTTATTGTGGCAGCTTCTGATAATCAAGTTATGGGTCAGAATAATCAACTCCCATGGCATTTGCCTAAAGACTTTGCCTTTTTTAAACAACAAACTATGCATAAGCCTATAATTATGGGCAAGAAAACATGGGAATCAATCCAAAAAATACTCCCCAAGCGTCCTAATATTATTATTTCACGCAGCTTAGATATTTGTCCTGAAGGTGCTTATCTGTTTAGCTCAGTTGAGGCAGCTCTTGATGCATTTAAGGAATCTACGGAGATTGTAATTATTGGGGGAGCGCAGATATTTAAAGCTTATATGCATTTACCTGCGCGTATTTATTTTACGCGTGTCCATGCCTTGATTGATGGAGATATTTTTATGCCTGCAATTGATTTTTCACAATTTAAATTATCTTTTAAGGAAGATCATTTTAAAGATGCAAAGCATGCTTTTGATTTTACTTTTGAAATTTGGGAGAGAATTTAATGCGCGATGATTTTGCAAGCAAAAAAGTTGTCTATTCTGGAACATTTGACCCGCTAACCAACGGACATTTAGATTTAATCAAACGCGCAACTTTAATTTTCCCAAAAGTAATTCTTGCAATTTCCCAAACTAGCGCACCTTCAAAACAACCATTATTTAGCATCTCTGAGCGGGTAGAACTAGCTCGTCGCGTGCTGCAAGATTACTCAACGGTTGAAGTACTTTCATTTAATGGCTTACTTGTTGATTTTTTAAAAGATATTAATGCAAATATTATTATTCGTGGGCTGCGGAGACTCAATGATTTTGAGTATGAATGCCAAATGGCATCGGTTAATCAGCATTTAAATCCTGATATTGAAACAATTTTTTTACCCGCGGCACCGCACACAAAATTTATCTCTTCAACTATGGTTAAAGAGCTAGCCCACCTAAATGCTGACGTAAAGCGTTTAGTCCACCCGATCATATTTGCAGCTTTAACGGCAAAACTACAGATTAAATAAATAATTTGAAATTTAAAAGTAATTTAAGCAATCAACAAAGGACTCATGAAAAATAAACTCATACTTACAAAATCTACACCTAAATCTGAAAAAAAACCATTATCTAAAGAAGCGCAGCTCTTTAAAAAACATTGGCAGGCGGTTGAAAAAGCTCAAAGATTATTTGATCAAACCGAAAAAAAGTATAAAAATATTATTGGCAGAGCTAATCAAGAATTAAGACCCTTGGAAGTTAAATCAGCAAGCGCATTGTTTTTATTGACTGAGCATCTGCTGAGCTTTACTGAAAATAAATCACTAAATAAATCGCAGAAATATGAACTTGCCGAGTGGATTAGAGAGAATATAAGCGGTCTAAAATATTCTGACTTTGCCACAAGTCTTGACGTGGAGAGCTTAGTTAAACAGCATTCTAACTTTTCCTCAGAGTATAGCCGCTTAGATAAGCATGAGTTAGCTAAGATAAAAAGAATAATTCAAGAGACTTATGGTGATGAGTTAGACGTTATTTTTACAGATGAGGAGCTTGATCAATATATTAAAGATCCAGATTTATTGCATGCGCGTGTTGAAGCGCATATGCTTAAAATGCACCAGAAAAAGGCTGAGGATGCCGATGCTAAGCTTGATGAAGGCTTTGATTTTGATACTGATGATCTTGATGATGAGTTTGATGATCAGATTAACGCTGATGCCTACAATGATAAAAAGAAAGCAGACCTTTTAAATAAACTTGATGTAAATCGTTTATATCGCCCTTTAGCCAAAATACTCCATCCTGATCGTGAAATGGATGAGTTTAAAAAGATTGAAAAACATGAACTTATGATTATTTTACTTGCCGCAAAGAAAAATAATGATATTTTCACCTTAATCTCTCTTTATCAAAAATATCATACCGATGATCAAATTATTTTTAGCCCTGAAGAGCTTGAAGATATCTATGCGCTTTTGATACAAAAAAAGAATGACATTGATGATAAGAGGCATGCTCTGAAATTTGATAGCTTTCTTAATTCCAGAATTATTCAAGAATTTGGTAAGTGTAGTCAAAAAAATATTGATAAAAAATTCAGCAAATATACTCAAGATCTTGAAGATCAAATTATAGGTATAAATCTAGTCAGAACTGAGATTAAAACTCTTAAAATATTAAAAGCTATATTACAACAAAGAGC
>BHEQ01000153.1 GCA_003864535.1 Gammaproteobacteria bacterium | reverse complement strand
AAACAAATATTAAATATAATTAGGGACATGGTTATTAGCATAGCTACGGCAATTACTATAGTTATTCCTATAATAATTGCTGTAGCTATGCTTAATTTATTATAAATATTAGAATAGTCAGTTTGACATATGGTATTTTAATCAAGCAAGATAATTAGTTATTGCAGCTTTTAGACGCTTGGCTGCCTCCTCAGCTTGGGATGAGGTAATGGTTACATAAGATAAACGGATGCTATTAATATTAGGATTTGCAACATAAAAAGCAGCCCCAGGTACAAAAACCATTTTTTGAGCAACTGCAAAAGGGAGTAATTTTTGGGCATCAATATTATTTAAGCTTCCCCACAAAAACATACCTCCTGCTGGTTTTTTAAAGCTTAAAACATCACCTACATGTTTATTTAAGGCATTAATTAAGCTATCACAACGTTTCTCATACTCCATGCATAACAAAGGAATGCGTTTTTCTAAACGCCCTGATTTTAAATATGCAGCTACAATTCTTTGGCATAAAACAGGGGTATGTAAATCAAAAGCTTGCTTCGCTATAACTAAGCGTTCGCGTAATTCATTACAAGCACAAATTAAGCCAACGCGTAATCCTGGAACTAATATTTTGGAAAAAGAAGATAGATAAATCACGCGCCCACATGCATCAGCTGTCGTTTTAGAACATTCATATAATGATGGGACTTCGTTGTTATCAAATCTAATTTCTCCATAAGGATCATCTTCAATAATAATAAAATCATATAAGATTGCAAGTTCAACGAGACGCTTACGCCGCGCTAAGGTTAAAGTTGAACCAGTTGGATTAGCAAAGTTTGCAACAATATAAAGTGCTTTTATTTTATGTTTTTTTAAAGATTCTTCAACTGCATCAGGATTAATCCCATTCTCATCGCCCTCTATATCAATAATATGCGCCTCACTTAGAGAGAAAACTTGTAATGCGGCAAGATAAGTTGGTCTTTCCACCAAAATAATATCATCCTTATCAAGCAACACGCGTGCAACTAAGTCTAGGCCTTGTTGTGAGCCACTGGTGATTAAAATTTCATCTGGATTGGATTTAATGCCTCTTTTTTCTAAGAGATTACAGCTTTGTTCGCGCAAATCAAGCTCACCATCAGTCATGGAATATTGATAGGCATCCACTCCAGAATTGGCAGCTATAGCAAGTGCTTCATTAATTCCTTCTAAATCAAACATATCTGCTGCAGGAATTCCTCCTGCTAATGAAATTATCTGAGGATCTTTGCTATATTTTAAAAGTTCACGCACAACCGAGCTTTGCGTACCTTGAATTCTCCGTGCAAGGAGTTTACTTAAATTTGAGTTTGACATGCATTCAAGCCTTTGTTTTATAAAATTTATTTTATATTAATTTGGATTTATTTTGAATTTATTTATTGTGTTGAATTTAAGTTTAATAGTTTTAAATTAAAAAATCAATCACGCCAAAAAGCTGGGGTAAGCAAGACGAAAACCGTAAAAATCTCTAAACGCCCTAAAAGCATTGCAAAAATTAAAACCCACAAGCCCCCATCGCTAACGCTTGCATAATTATCTGCAACCGCTCCAAGACCTGGACCTGTAACATTTAAACAGGCAGCAACCGCAGAAAAAGCATCTAGAGGCGATAGCCCAAAACCTATCATCACCAAAGTTAAAATACCTGTTGAGAAAGCATATATCCCCAAGAAAGCCCAAACTCCACCTAATATAGATTCAGGAATTACACGCTTGCCTAGTTTAATATGTAAGATGGCACGTGGGTGAATTAACCGCATAATTTCTCGCCCTGATTGTTTGACGATTAAGATAATTCTAATAATCTTAATCCCACCTGAGGTTGAACCCGCACATCCCCCAAAAAAAGACATAAAAATAAGTAGTAATGGTAAAAAAACAGGCCATTGTGAAAAATTAGCGGTGGTAAATCCTGTCGTTGTCATCATCGCGATAACTTGAAATAAAGAGGTTCTAAAGGCAGTATGAATATCATTATAAACCCCATTATCCATAAGCGTTAATGTAATGATTAACGAGACGATAACAATAATCCCTACAAAAACACGGAGCTCTATATTTTGCAGATAAAGACTGAGTTTTTTACCCCTAAAAGCTAAAAAGTGGAGCGTAAAACTAAGCCCACCTAAAAACATAAACACAATTGCCGTCCATTCAATAAAGGGGCTGTTAAAATGTTTCAGCGAGTCATCATAATTAGAAAATCCTGCGGTAGCAACGGTTGAGAATGAATGGGTAAGCGCATCAAAGGCACTCATTCCTCCAACATAATAACTCACAGCACAGGCAAAATATAAACCAAGGTAAACATACCAAAGATTACGTGCGGTATGGGCAATTCTAGGGGTTATTTTCTCATCCTTCATGGGGCCTGGGGTTTCAGCTTTAAATAATGCCATACCCCCCATGCCTAACAACGGCATAATTGCAACCGCTAAAACAATAATCCCAAGTCCTCCTAAAAAATGGAGCTGCATCCGATACCATAAAATAGATTTAGGCATAGTATCTAGCCCTTTTAATACGGTTGCTCCTGTTGTTGTAAATCCTGAGGTTGCTTCAAACACCGCTTTGGTAAATCCAATATTAGGATTAGTCGATAAAAACAGGGGCAGAGCTGAAAAAATAGCGAGAACAGTCCAAAATAATGTGACAATAACAAAGCCATCGCGCGTGCGTAATTCAGCATTATTATTTATAAAAGGCAGCCATAAACCAATCCCTGTTAATAAAGTTACCGCGAAAGTAATAAAAAAATAGAACTCTTCGTGCTCAGTATAAATAAGTGAAACTATAACAGGCGCAAGATAGGTGAAGCTAAAGCCAATCATTAATATTCCCATGACACGAGAAATGGCGATCATACGTTGACTCATAAAAAACCTGTATTTATTTTAAGTAAAAAAGCTAATTATAACGCCAAATTAAAGTCTGTGACAAAAATGAATCAAAAATGAATCTGATTCTTTTTTTATTTTCGGTAATAATGGATGAAATTTTATATTGAAAAGAGTTTTATTTATGGCCATAGAATTATCCACAAAAGATACTGTAAAAAGCCATCTTGAAAGCAACAGACTTATTAGTGCGTTAATAAGTAAGAATGTAATCCAAGTTGATATTGTTAAAAGACTGGATCAATTTTGTAATGAGAATAAATCAAGCTTAGTGCGTGCTTTGCTTGAAAATGGCGTACCCAGCGCTAAAATATTTGAATGTGCGATCGAAGAATTCAAGTTGCCATATATTGATCTTCGCGCCTTTGCAACAGAGGAGGTTGAAAATAATTTATCCTCTGATGAAATGCAAAAAGCGGTGGTTTTTCCACTTTTCAAAAAAAATGGGGTTATTGCCTTAGCCGTCGCCGATCCATCTGATACCCAAATTCAAGAAACTTTCAGATTTAAAACGCGCTCATCTATCGTACCTATTTTAGCTAGCGCAGATCAAATCTATCATATGATAGATAATTCAAATGCCTCTTCAAGAGATATGGATAATTTTTTAGTTGAAGGTCAATCGACACAAATTGCCACGGAAAATATTAATACCGTAATTGATATCAGCCCAAATAAAGATCCCAATGAAGCAAAAGTAGTCCAATTTGTGAATGGAATGCTTGCAGAGGCGATTACTAAAGGCGCGTCAGATCTTCATTTTGAGCCTTATGAGCACAATTATAGAATACGGTTTCGCATGGATGGGGTACTTGCTGAGATTGCAAGTCCACCTAATAGCTATAAAGAGCAAATCTCTGCAAGAATTAAGGTTATGTCAGGGCTTGATATTACCGAAAGACGCTTGCCGCAAGATGGGCGTATAAAAGTTAAATTAGTCTCAAGGACTATTGACTTTCGGATTAGCATCTTACCTACTTTGTGGGGTGAAAAAATCGTTATGCGTATTTTAGATGGCTCGGCAGCTAATCTAAATATTGATGTGCTCGGCTATGAAGATATCCAAAAAGAACAGATTCTTGAAGCAATCTCAAAACCGCAGGGGATGATTTTAGTTACAGGACCTACAGGTTCTGGTAAAACTGTAAGCTTGTATACCTGTATTGGAATACTTAATAAGGGCGATACTAATATCTCTACAGCGGAAGATCCTGTGGAAATCAACCTTTACGGTGTTAACCAAGTTGCGGTTAATAATCGAGTTGGGCTCACCTTTGCTGTGGCTCTTAAAGCTTTTTTACGTCAAGATCCTGATATTGTTATGGTTGGAGAAATTCGAGATTTAGAAACTGCTGATATCGCGATTAAAGCTGCGCAAACAGGGCATTTAGTTTTATCAACCCTCCATACAAATTCTGCACCTGAAACATTAACGCGTTTAGTTAATATGGGAGTTGAGACTTTTAACTTAGCCTCCACCGTTCATTTAATTATCGCACAGCGTTTAGGACGGCGCTTATGCTCTAATTGTAAAGAAGAAGTGATTTATGATACTGAGTATTTAATTAAACTAGGTTTTAGTCCCATGCAAATTGCAAATGCAACTTTTTACGGTCCTGTTGGCTGCGATTCTTGCAATAAGGGCTATAAAGGGCGGGTTGGTATTTATGAAGTTATGCCAATTTCAAATGCGGTTTCACGTATGATTATTGACAATGCAAGTGCGATAGATATTGCTGATCAAGCGCGTAAAGAAGGTGTTGATGATATTCGTATGTCTGGAATTAAAAAAGTCTTGCAAGGTATCACAAGTATTGATGAATTATTACGTGTTACCTCAGATTAAGGATAAATATGTCAAACTTGATACGCAAGCGTAAGCAACCTTGGCGCGATCCTAATTCTGTACCCCACATAGAAATTACTGATTTAGTGAAAGAGTTTGATGATCATATTGCGATTAATCGCATCTCTTTAGATATTTATAAAGGTGAATTT
>BHEQ01000152.1 GCA_003864535.1 Gammaproteobacteria bacterium | reverse complement strand
GATTAGAACAAACATAAGGAAATGCAGCATCTTGAAGCGTTTTTCGCAAAAATGGTAGTCCAAAATTAAACTCATGATTACCAATTGTTGCAGCATCATAAGCTAATGCATTCATTGCTTTAAAAATCGGATGAATACCGTTAATGATAGTTTTACGATAATCTCCCATCGGGCTGCCTTGGATGAGATCACCATTATCAAACAATAGATTATTAAGCTGCGCGGCGCGTGCTTGTTTGATTAGGCTGGCAGTTCTAACTAAGCCATATTTTTCAGTATATTGATCGCGATAATAATCGAAATCCATCAGATTTGCATGCAAGTCTGAGGTTTCTAAAATTCTTAATTTAATTATATTTGTTGAAGAGAACATATACTTTTTAAGCTCAATAAAACAAGATCACCATCTTAACAGCTGCGGTTATACCCTGCGTTATTTTATTTGATTAAGGGCAAATCTAATAGAAGCTCCATTAAGTTATGGGTAATATCAGCGTGAATGTTGTCATTTGATTTTGTGATTGCGCGGTAATGCTCCCGCCATGCGCACTAAGAATAGATTTAACAATAGATAAGCCAATTCCTGTGCCGCCGCCTTTAGATTGCCTTGATTTATCGACACGATAAAAACGATCAAATAATTTGGGCAGATGTTCTGCTGGAATCTCAGCTCCTTGTTTTACAGGATTTGCGATACTAATTTCAACAGATTTATTCTTGCCTGATACATTAATTACAATCGTCTCTAAGGCAGGTGTATAGCGGATTGCATTGGATAAAAGATTATTTAAGGCGCGTCTAAACATGAGTGAATCAGCTTGAATAATAAGAGTATCGCCTGTTAACGCTAATCCGACCGAGATCTCCTCAGCCCACGGCTCAAAGTACTCAAGGACAATATTTATCTCCTTGCTAAGATCAATTTGAGTATTTTCAGGAATTAATAAATTATCATCGGCTTGAGCAAGAAAGAGCATATCGCTCACCATTTTTGCCATGCGTTCGTACTCTTCCAAATTAGAATAGAGTATTTCTTGATACTCCTCTTTTGTTCTTGCATGATTTAAAATAATTTGCGTTTGCGTGGCTAAATTAGTAATTGGGGTGCGGATTTCGTGGGCAATATCTGCGGAAAAATTAGATTGTCTTTGAAAAACATCTTCAATTTTTTCAATCATTGCATTAAAAGAATGCGCAAGTCCCGATAATTCAATCGGCATTGTTTCAGGGCAGAGCCTAACATCTAAGCGAGTTGAGCTAATATTTTGAATTTTTTTGATGATCTTATGCAGTGGTGCAAGCCCCTGAGCAATAGAGACTAAGGCAAAAATAATAACTAAGATGACCGCAATAAAAGTCGCGCCCCATAATTTATATTGTAAGACTTTAAGATATTGTAAGTGTGCATCAATTTCAACTGCTAAAACTAAAGAGTATCTACGAACAGTTTGATCTTTTTGTACATTAAACTCAATTACCGCACTCCTAAATGTTTTTTGAACCGCATCTTCTAAAGGCGATGCTGGGTAATTAGATTGGATCAATATCTTAGAATACTTAAGCTCGTTTAGTTTATTTGGAGATACGTCATTCATTGTTATCATCTGCTTGATTTCAGTATTTACTGCGCTAGAATTTAGTAAGGCTGAGCTATAAATATCCTGATTTTTATCATCGCTAAGATAAAAAGATATGCCAGAAATTTGAGGGATTATTTCATTAATTTTAGAAATTAGGAGCTCATGATTGCCATTAATCGAATCTTGATTGAAGGTATTGCTACAGATTTGTTCAATTGCGCTCGCAGCTTTTTGTAATCTTAATGTATCTTGACCAATAAAATGTTGTTTAACAGAATTAATAAGTAAGTAGCTGAAAATTAGAAAAAGTAGCGTCATCGCGCTACCAATAAAAATGGTTAAGCGTAGCGCAAGGGATAAGGGACGTTTAAATAGATTAATTTTCATCACTTACCTCTAACATATAACCCATGCCACGCACGGTGTGGATCAATTTAGGCTCAAAATCATTATCCATTTTCGCGCGTAACCTGCGAATTGCCACGTCAATAATATTTGTATCACTATCAAAATTCATATCCCAAACTTGGGATGCAATTAATGAGCGCGGTAACACCTCTCCTTGATGGCGCATTAAAAATTCAAGCAAAACAAATTCGCGGCTAGTTAGATTAATCTTGCTCTGACCACGGCTAACCCGCCGTTTCAATACATCTAAAACTAAATCTGCAACTTGTAATTGATTGCTTACAAGCGCATTTGTGCCACGGCGTAACAAAGTGCGTGCGCGTGCAAGTAGTTCAGCAAAAGCAAAGGGTTTTACGAGATAATCATCCGCGCCTAACTCCAAGCCATTGACACGATTATCAATGCTGCCTAAAGCGCTTAATAATAAAATTGGGATTGTTTTTTTAGCCTTACGCAAAGCACGTAAAATGCTCCAGCCATCAATATCAGGTAACATAATATCAAGGATAATTAAATCATAGCTTTCAGTCATTGCTAAGTGATGCCCATCAAGCCCATTCACGGCTAAATCAACAATAAACCCAGCTTCTGTAAAACCTTTTTTTAAGTATTCTCCAGTTTTAACCTCATCCTCCACAATTAAAAATTTCATAAAACCTCTTTATTAATTCGAGAAGAAACTAGATTAGATCTGAATCTAATTTTGGGGATAATAATCCAAGCTAAGATTATCATCTTCAAATATTTTATAAAATATTAAAGCGCACAAATAAATGTGCCGTTTAATTATTCTTTTAAACTAAAACCTTGTTTAATCAAAGTTGGTTTAACCTTAGGAAAATAATTGTATTTATGATAAGTAGCTGTATTTTCTCCCCATGGTAAGCCATCGGTACGTCCAATATCCTGCCAATATGCGCTGATTGTTTGATTGTAACTTGCTATCGCAATCGGTAATTCTGCGGTTTGATAGAACTCATTATGCCTAAATGTAGACAGCGGTAAGCGTGGTTTCTTTGATGAAGGCTGATCAACATAACCGATTGATACTCCAACTAATGGAAAAACATGCAAAGGAAGATTTAAAAGTTCAATCATAGCGTCAGGATCATTCCGAATGCCACCGATGGGGACAATACCTAAACCTTGAGCACGCGCGGCGGTCATTAGCGCACCTAGTGCAATCCCAACATCCGTGCTTCCAGAAATAATCCCTTCTATAGTTTCTTGAGTTACTTGCTTTTTATCAAGCATCTCAAGCGCGGTACCTGCTTTGCGTAGATCTAAAAGTACGGTAATAAAAACAGGCGCACGTGCAATCCAAGGTTGTCCGCCTGCAATTTTGGCAATTTTTTCACGCCGCGCTTGATCTTGCACAACCACAATAGATACTTGCTGCGAGTTGACTGAGGTCGGTGCTCGATAAGCGGCCTCGACAATATTATTTAAAATCTCATCCGAGATAGGCATATCAGTAAAACTGCGTTCACTGCGATGATTGACTAATAGCTCAATGAGACTATGCATAATAATTCCTTAAAAAATTCAATTTGTAAAATTTACTTCAAATATTCTTGAGTAATATAGCGATCAAAGGACCAACGCCCGGCACCTTCAATTAAAATCATGAGAGAAACTGCCAAGAGTGCTAAAGCATACTCATAGCCATTATTGCTCAGAAATAAGCCATTATTTATATGGACACTAAAAATAGCAACAAGCATTGCAATGACAAGTGCAAGTGCCGCAGGTCTTACCAATAAACCAATAATAAGCGCCAAGCCTCCAAAAAATTCTGTAGAGCCTACTAATATCGCCATAAAAAAGCTTGAGCTTATGCCTAAACTTTCTAAAAACATCGCTGTTTCAGAAAGACCATCACCACCAAACGCACCAAATAGTTTTTGTGATCCATGCGCCACAAAAATAATACCAATAGCGATTCTTGAGAGCATTATCCCATAGCCTGCCCTAGAAATTAATATTTTTTTAATCCAAGTATTCATTTTTATATCCTCATTTTTATTTTTAATTAGCTTAAGTGTCTGATAAATCACCAAACACTCTTAATTTATTATGTTATTAATCTAGATATCTAGATATCTAAGCCTAATGTCCTCCGCGGCTTTCAACAAAGGCAGGGTGATAAGCTTTACCACTATTTGCTATTACCATTTGGCGAAGTTGCTCGCGTTGTTCGTTCGTTAAAATTGCCGCTTGCTTAACATCACGCAGTATACTTTGATCATCAGCGCGTTCACCAAAAGCAGATATTTGCTTGAGTTTAGTAATTTGCTCACTGCTTAAGTTATTTAATTTAAAGATATAGTTGCCTCCTGATACAGGTAAGTGTAAAGATTTTCCTGCATTGATATTTGCAAGCTCGGTACGTTGTGCGCTCGTTAAAATTGCCGCTTGCTTAACATCACGTAATATATTTTGCTCATCGTCACGTCCACCAAGAGTTGAGATTTGCTTAAGCTGAGTAATTTGTTCAGCAGTTAAACTATCGAGCAAATATACATTTTTATTGGCAAATGTTTGAGTGCTAAGGCTAAGTAATAAAATAGCTGCGAGTGTAGAAAGTTTAGTAGATTGTTTCATTGTGAGATCCTTATAGAGATTAAAATAGAAAATGAAATTGATTTCCTTGGAGCACACTTTAACCACAGCACACTATTATTAAGATGACGTGTTCATGACAATGTTGCCATTTTGTGAAATATCTTATATTGCATACCAAATTTTATAGGGATATTTTCACCGTTCCTAGCCTGTAAAGAGGAGATTGGTGGTGGTGTTTTAAATATTTAACTTAATAAAACACGTAACGATCGAGTAGGAGGCTAGTCATTAATTGCCTAGCCGTCCTCTCACACCACCGTGCGTACCGTTCGGTACACGGCGGTTACAGAAATTTAATATGTGCTTTTGAATATATCATTACAAGGTTTTTAAAT
>BHEQ01000151.1 GCA_003864535.1 Gammaproteobacteria bacterium | reverse complement strand
ATATTTTCCTGATAGAATATTTCAGCATCCTCACCAAAATTAATCTTTAAATCTTGTTGAAAGGCTTGAATACGCTGCGCATTAGGCAGCATTAACGTAGAAACGCTACTTGGATTTCCTGCAGATTTTAAATCAAATTTAAATTCTGAAGCCGCTAGATATTGCAATATTTTGGCATCAGGTGTTTGCATGCGAAAGCGCAATTGCCCATGCCCGTCTTCACTTGTGCCCATCCCAAAGGCGAGCGCATCTAATTTGCTTACAAGATCCTTTAGTAAAGCAAATTCAGGTTCATTAGGAATTACGGATGCCATTATAGGGCCTAGGCTTTTAAGAGATATCCAGACAAACGAGCCTTGTCCTGAGCTATCAATTTGTTTTTCCAAATCATGCATAATATGAGTTGTAGGTTGGCTAAATAATGTAAGTGTTTCTCCTATATTATCCGCATTAATAGCCTCTACCATGCTTGACAAGATATAAAGCCGCTGTATTTTTACATCATAATAAAAGAGGGCGTTGGGACCCATGGTGGCTATTCCATCTGCATTAAATATTAGTTTGGAGCTAAAAGATTCCTCTTCAATGATAGAGCCATCTTCATTCATCATCACGCCTAAATCAAGATATTGCATTGCAGCTTTTATTTTTTTATTCAAGCTTTCAATATCTTTAAAATTAAATCTGGCTGTTGCAATAATTTTGTTATCAGGAGCAAAACTTTCAGAATTACTTAAAACTGCTATTTCTAGAGGTCCATCCATATCGCCAAAGAGTAAACTAATATTTGCAAGAATAGATTCTGTATTTAATCCTCTTTCTTTTAATATTTTGCCATCAGAGAATGCTTCGCGCAATAAACCAATAATTTTTTGGTGACTAGGATCTTGTAATGCTTTGTCTAAAGCACGTCCATTTGGTGCGGATAATAAGCCCCATATAGAAGGGACACGCCCATATGCAATTACCTTATCGGGCAAATTATTGCGCAGCCATGAAGGCTCTGAAATTTTGTTTTCTTGCGCCACGGCAAAGTTTGCAAGAAACATAGCGCTAGCTAAGGAGAATGTTAATAAGTGTTTTTTCATGATATCCCTATTCCTATGATTATAATTATAATTGTGATAAAGAGTAAATTAAATATTATTTTAATGCTATTTATTCTTGCACTAAATGAACTAGTATATATTAATTTTAAGGAGACTTTATGACGCAAACTTTCTTTAAGGCTGAATTTGCCGAACTTGAAGCAAAAATAGAATATTTAATTCAACGCAATAGCGTTATTAATGCCAATTCTAAGCAATTGCAAGCGCAACTGTATAATGCCACATTTGAGGCTGATCAGAAAATATTAGAGCTTGAAGAGGAAAATAAACGCTTAATAACAAAAAATGCAGATTTAAATCATCGTCTTTCTTTAGTGCTAAAACGCGTTGAAAGTTTGAGTTAATTAATTTATAAGGAGCAAACCATGAGTAATACCTCTTCAATTAGCATAACTATTTTAGGGCAACAATATAATATTGCCTGTGTTTTTGAGGAACGCGCAGCTTTAACCGCCTCAGCACAATTATTAGATGAGCGTCTGCGTCTTATTCGTGATCAAAGCAGACTCTCGCTCGACCAAGCAGCGATCATGACTGCACTTAATCTAGCTCACGAATTATTAAATGAAAAGACTAAGCTAGAGAGCTTACAAAATAAAACACGTGGATCTTTAAATAAGCTAATAGCTAGAATTAATAATGAGATAGAATGAAAATAATCCTAAGTCCTGGCTTAATTTTATGTGCTTTATTTGGACTGTTTGCAACTTTTATGGCGCAGCAATCTATAAGCATTAAAATGGGGCTATCTGCAATGCCAATTGCAATTTTATTGGGGCTTATTTTGGCAAATATAGCACCTAAACTTACACATTATCCAAGCATAGAATTAGGTTTAAATATCTGTAAAAAACAAATATTGCGCTTGGGAATTATTTTATATGGCTTTAAAATCACATTGATTGATTTACAACTGCTAGGCTTAAGGGGATTTTTATATGCCTTACTTATGCTAATATCTTGCCTCATCTTAAGTCTTGTCTTAAATAGATTATTTTTCAAAATGCCGGTAGAGCGCGCCCTTTTAGTTGGAATTGGCAGCAGTGTTTGTGGCGCGGCGGCAATTATTGGTGCAAATAGTGTTATGCGTGCGAAAGATTCAGATGTTGCCATTGCCGTTTCAACGGTTGTAATGTATGGCTCCTTATCCATCTTTATTTATCCATTTTTTGAGCTATGGCTCTTAAAAGCATGGTTTACTTCGCATCAACTTGGGGTTTATATTGGTTCAAGTGTCCATGAAGTTGGGCAGGTTATTGCAATTGCAAGCACCTTGGGTGACGAGGTTACAAATATGGCGGTAATCACTAAAATGAGTCGCGTGATGATGCTCGCACCACTAATTCTGCTTCTGCCTTTAGGCTTACAAAGTTTTTCAGATAAAAAAGATCCTTCTAAAAATATTCCTGTGAGATCTTCTAGTTTTTTAAAATATATTCCTTGGTTTGCAGTTTTATTTATCCTTACAATAGGATTAAATACTTTATTAAGCAGTTACTTATCCTCTGAATTTTTCAATCCTATCCAGAGTATTATTTTGCAGTTAGATGCTTTTTTATTGGTCATGGCAATGTTTGCCTTAGGCTTAAGCATCCATTTTAAGACCCTCCTTAATAGTGGAGGATCTGCATTTAAACTTGCGGGACTCTTATGGATTTACTTAATGATTTTTGGTTTAATAATAGGAAAATTCATATTAAATTAAAAATTTTAAATTAATAATTTAATATGAAAATTTTACATAAAAATCAACCACATTTGGACTCACCACAATTAAGGCAAGTCATACAGCCATCCATCATGATAACGGCATTGACTAAACACTTAGAACATAAGGTTGCGCCACTAGGAAAATCCGTAGATTTAGCATCTTTAGTCGGGATATGTTTAGCTTGAAGCTCTTTACGTTTCGCTTCAATCATTTGTTTTTGGATATCGCCTAAGCCTTCATTTTTAATCAGCCCAATAATACGCATATGTTGCTCGATCACATCGCCAATTTCAGCAACTAACGAGGGCATATATTTGCCACCTTGCTTGAAATAACCACCTTTAGGGTCAAAGACTGATTTTAATTCCGAGACCAGAAAAGTGATGTCGCCGCCTTTACGAAATACGGCGGAGATAATTCTTGTCAGCGCAACTATCCATTGAAAATGATCCATACTTTTAGAGTTAATAAAAACCTCAAACGGAATCCGTTGTTCGTGCTCTGTGTCTTGGTTTAAAATAATATCGTTAATGGTGATATACATTGCGTGTTCTGTTAGTGGGGTTCTAACTTTATAGGTTGAGCCAACTAGCATTTCAGGGCGTTCAAGCATCTCGTTCATTGAATCTAAACCTAAGGGTAAGCTACTTTGAATAGGCTCTCGCTCAAGTTCAGGTTTAGCTAAAGCTTGGTTTGCTTGCTCGGCGCTTTGGACTGCGAAACCTGTTATTTTTTGGGTAATTTTAATAGTCATGAGAAAGAAAATCCTTAAAAGAGAATAGATTGATAATTGCTTAATAAAGCTTTGATGAAGGTTTGATGAAAGCTTGCTTAGGACGTATTTTATCTTAATTAAAGCTTGCCGTAATAGCCTTCTTTTAGCGCCTCAAATAAATTAGCGGCATTGTGCATTTCGCCATCATATTCAATCTGCGCATTCCCTTTAGCGGTAATAATCGCCCCATCTTCTAGGGTAAAGGTATAAATCGTATTTTCAAGATCAGCCTCTTTGACTAAAACACCTTGAAAAGCTTCTGGATTAAATCTAAACGTAGTACAGCCCTTTAAGCCTTTCTCATACGCATATAGATAAATATCTTTAAAATCTGCATACGGAAAATTAGTTGGGACATTTGCGGTTTTAGAGATCGAGGAATCTATCCATAATTGCGCGGCGGCTTGAATATCCACATGTTGCTTGGGGCTAATCTCATCGGCGGTAATAAAATATTCAGGCAAAGCCGCTTTTGGATCATCGACATAAGGCATGGCATCAGGATTAATCGCGTGGCGATAGGCTAATAATTCGTAAGAGAAAACATCTACTTTCTCTTTGCTTTTTTTACCTTCGCGGATAACATTCCGTGCATAATGATGCGCAAAGCTAGGCTCTATGCCATTTGATGCATTATTTGCGAGCGATAAAGAGATTGTGCCAGTTGGGGCAATGGAGGTGTGATGGGTAAAACGTGCTCCAATTTGAGCTAGATCAGCCACTAATTTTGGATCAATTGCTGCTATTTTTTGCATATAGCGCGAATATGATGCATGTAAGATCGAGCCTTTAATTAAATCACCAATTTTATAGCCATCTTTACTCATTTCGGGGCGTTTATGTAACATGTGCGCCGTTACTTTAAAATCTTGGGTTAATATTGGCGCGGGGCCTTTTTCTTTAGCGAGCTCTAAAGCGACCTTCCAGCCTACATGCGCCATTGTTTGGGTAACTTTTTCAGTGAAAGTTAGCGACTCTGCGCTGCCATATTTCATTTTCAACATAGTTAAGCTTGAGCCTAAACCAAGATAGCCCATACCATGGCGGCGTTTAGATATTATTTCAGCACGCTGCTGTGCTAGCGGCAGCCCATTAATTTCAACTACGTTATCTAACATACGCGTAAAAATAGCGACAATCTCTTCAAATTTAGCAAAATTAAAACTTGCTGCATCTGTAAATGGATTTTCGATAAAGCGGGTTAAATTAATTGAGCCTAATAAGCAGGATCCATACGGCGGTAATGGCTGCTCTCCACAAGGATTAGTCGCGCGAATATGTTCACAAAACCAATTATTATTAAAGTCATTAACCATATCAATCAAAATAAACCCAGGTTCAGCAAAAT
>BHEQ01000150.1 GCA_003864535.1 Gammaproteobacteria bacterium | reverse complement strand
TATGTTATTTCTATGGCTTAATTTTGTATTAGGAAGTAAGCTAACCCTCATTTAGAAATAAATTGGAGTTTTGTGTTTATTGCTATTTGTGTAATTTGATCTTAGTAAATTGCACAAATCATTTAAAAATCTAATTTAAAAATATAATTTATAGAACCACTAATCTAATCTATTTTAATGTTTTAGAAATATTAGAATATTGCAATAAATCGTCTTATTCATCCTTTATTTCATCCTTTATTTTCGCACTGTAAATATATTTATATATACGCATATGCTCATGTTTGATATGCGTTTTTTTCTCGTATTAAATATTGTTAATACAGCTTTGTGCGGCTCTTTTTGACTTTTGTCATATTATGTAAAAATTCTTAAATTGGTCTTTTTATAATCTGCTATTCTGAAATGCATATACAAAAATTGACAACTTTTTAAATTAATTATTTTTACATAGACTGACAACAAAAGGACTCACCATGAACAAATGGCATCTTATTCCCTTACTCGCATTAATGAGTTTTGCAAACTATAGTGTTGCTCAAACTAAAACTGACACTCAAAGAACAACCATAGAAGCACGTAATGATTTATTTAAAGAATCAAATTACTTGCAATATAAAACATGGGAGCAAACCAAGCAAAGCGAGCCACTAGAAGATGCGCTTGCTGAAGATCCTAATCTTGTTATTTTGTGGGCAGCTTACCCATTTTCAAAAGATTATAATAAGCCACGGGGGCATTTTTATGCGATTACAGATGTAAGACAAACTCTACGGACAGGTACTCCAAAAACAGATACAGATGGTCCGCTACCAATGGCGTGTTGGAGCTGTAAAAGCCCAGATGTTGGGCGCGAGATTTTAACTGGTGGCGAGGATGCATATTTTACGGGGATGTGGTCTAAAGGTGGCGCTAAAATCGTTAATCCTATCGGTTGTGGCGATTGTCATGATACTGCGAGCAAGGATTTTAAAGAAGGCAAGCCTGCTCTTGCGCTTTCAAAGCCCCATGTTGGACGCGGCATGGACGCTATCCATAAATCATTTAATGAGGGCAGCCGTATTGATCAACAATCGCAAGTGTGCGGACAATGCCATGTTGAGTATTATTTCTCAGGTCCAACTAAAGCGGTAAAATTCCCGTGGGATAAAGGAACTACTGCCGAACAAATGGAAGATTATTATGATGAAATTGGTTTTTCTGATTGGACTCACGGTCTGTCTAAAGCACCTTTACTTAAAGCACAGCATCCTGAATATGAAACATGGCGCAATGGCGTACACGGTAAGAATAATGTGAGCTGTGTTGATTGTCATATGCCTAAAGTTACCGATACTCAAACAGGAAAAGTATATACCGATCATAAAATAGGTAATCCATTTGAACAGTTTGATGCAGGCTGTAAGAGCTGCCATGCCCAAACTAAAGAAGGTCTGCAAGAAATTGTTGCATCGCGCAAAATCCAAATAAATGACGTCAAATTACGCGTAGAGCGTCAATTAGTTCATGCACATTTTGAGGCAAAAGCTGCTTGGGATGCAGGAGCTACTGCTGAAGAGATGCAAGATATACTCCAAGATATTCGTCATTCACAATGGCGTTGGGATTACTCAATCGCCTCACATGGCATTCACGCTCATGCTCCAGATGTTGCCCTAGCAACACTTGGTACAGCGTTAGATAAAGCTGCGGATGCCCGTGCAAAATTAGTTCGCTTATTAGCTAAAAAAGGGATAACAACTGAGATTGCATTACCTGATATTTCAACTAAAGATAAAGCACAAGCGGCGATTGGGCTTGATATGCCAACTTTAAAAGCCCAAAAAGATGAGTTTATCAAAACAATGTTGCCAAAATGGGATGCAGAAGCAAAAGAAAATAACCTACTCAGTAAATAAATAAGTAATTAATTAAGTAATTAAGTAGGCAAGTAAAGCTACCTCAATACCGAACAAGATTTAAATATTTTGTTCACTTAACTAACTACAGGACACATCTATAAATTGTTTTTTCTGCGTTACACGATATTTTTAAAATGCTAATTTATCTAAGTAAACTGCGCTTTTAAAAATATCGTAAGCCTTGAAAAATCTAATTTATAGAAACCCCTTACAGGAATAGATGCGATGCGAAATATCTCTTATTTTTTTAAAAAAAACCTAGCTCTTATAGCTGGAATTAGTTTAATTGGTTTAATTAGTTTAAATAGTGCAGCATTTGCGCAAGATGCGCCAAAAATAGCACCAAGATTAGATGCACAAGGAAAGCATATTGTAGATTTTACAAACCCAAAAGATCGCGCGTGTACTAAGTGCCATAATGATGGCAAGATAGAAAATCAAGTTGATGATATTGATGATGATATTGTCTATAAATTTGGAAAATTAAATCATAAAGGTTTTCATTTAAATCAGATTAATCCAGCGACGCTTGAACCTATTACCTGCACTAATTGTCATGGAAATGCGGCAACACTACACAGAGATGGCATTAAAGATGTCATGAAGTTTCAATCGGCAGTGCAAGCCAGTTTAGATCCTTTTGGCAGACTGCAGCCATATCGTGCTGATGAGCAAAATGCAGTGTGCTACACCTGTCATAAGCCAGCTGATCTTCAAGCAAGCTTCTGGCCGCATGATGTTCATGCTACTAAAGTTGCCTGTTCTAGTTGTCATAGCATTCATGTTGATGATCAAAAACAAGAAGCTATGCATATTTTAGAACCTAAAAGCTATCAAAAACTATGCGTTAGTTGCCATGAAAAACAATTTGAGATTAAAAGCCTAATGAAAAAAGGGAGTTTGCAATGAGCACGCGGCGCGAATTTATTCAAGGCGTGAGTGCGCTGTGCGCTTTAACTTGTGCTACAGGTGCGCTTAAAGCTGCTCAGCCCAAAGATAACACTACTCAAATCACAAACACTCAAAAGATTGATGGAATCCGTTATGGAATGCTCCATGATGAGAGCGCATGCATTGGTTGTACTGCTTGTGAAGATGCTTGTCGGGAGGTTAACAACGTTCCGCTCGGAGTATCGCGCTTAAAAATTATACGCTCAGAACCTATTGGCGAATTTCCAAATGTTGCGTATCAGTTTTTCAGACATTCCTGCCAGCATTGTGATGATCCGCCGTGTGTTGAGGTCTGTCCAACTGGCGCATCTTTTGTTGATATAGCGACAGGTATTGTTGATGTTCATTTAGATAAATGTGTGGGATGTAAATACTGTATTGCCGCATGCCCGTACCGAGTGCGCTTTATTCACCCTGTTACTAAAGCTGCGGATAAGTGTAATTTTTGTCGTGATACTAATTTAGCCAAAGGTAAATTACCTGCATGTGTTGAGAGCTGTCCAACTAAAGCCTTAACTTTTGGTGATTTGGATGATCCAGAGAGTGCTATCAGTCAAAAAATTAAACAAAACACGGTTTATCGCACTAAAGTAGCTTTAGGCACAAAACCACGTTTATATCATATTCCAGCAGCTGGGCGGGAGATCGAAGGATGAATACTTTTAGTAGTGTAAAAGAAGTAATAGCCCCATTTAATCCCTTTCATTTTGAGTCATTAGTTTGGGATTGGCCTATTGCGGTTTATTTGTTTCTTGTCGGCATATCGGCAGGTATGGTTATTATTGCAATCATTTTAAAGATATTTGTGCTTGATCCTAAAGGGATTAAGGCTAATGAGAATGCGATAATGAAAGCTATGGCGATTGTGGCACCAATTAGCGTAATGTTCGGTTTATTTATTTTGATATTTCATTTAAGTAGGCCGTGGCATTTTTGGAAAATAATGGTGTTTTATAGCCCTGTATCGGTGATGAGCATCGGTGTTGTTTTATTTCAGTTATATATGATCGCGCTATTTATATGGTTGTTTGTTTTATTTGAAAAAGAAGTTATGCATTTTTTAAAAACAGGTTTTTTAAAAGCAATCACCTCATTAAATTTTATCCAGACGATCTTAAATTTTGTGCTTAAAATTGCTAAAAAAATCATGCCATTCTTGCAGTGGACAAGTTTGATTTTAGCTTTATCTTTAGGTGCTTACACTGGATTCTTGCTCTCAGCTCTTAAAAGTTATCCTTTATTAAATAATCCTGTTCTCCCCGTTTTATTTATGTTCTCAGGTATATCCTCAGGAGCTGCGGCGTGTGTTTTATGTGCGCTTACATGGTTTAAAGAAAACACGCATAGCGAAAGCATAGCACTGATTCATAAGCTAGAAACCCCAGTAGTGCTGATGGAGATTTTTCTATTGTTTGCATTTTTTATGGGGCATTATTATGGAGGCGGACAAAAAACAGTCGCAGTAATTAACGCACTTGGTTCAGGCTTTTGGGCGCAAAGTTTTTGGATTGGCGTTGTAGGCGTTGGTATTATTATTCCACTTAGCTTAAGTTTTATTTTAAATAAAAAAATTAAGCACACTAAAACCTATTTGGTGATGGTGGCGAGTATGACTTTGATAGGGGTATTTATCCTTCGGCATTTTATTTTATATGCAGGGCAGATGACACTTGCTTAAAGTATCTTAGTTACTTTGGCGTATTTAAATTAAGCAGGTAAGATTTATGCCTGCATAAAATTAACAAAGAATAGTTAAGCTTTAAAAAGCTCTGTCAAATATACTAATAAACCTATATTATTAATCCCAACACGGCCTCTTTCGTTTTCTAGTTTACTAGATTTCCGCTAAGAGGTTTTTTTGGCTCAAAATTTAATAAAGTATTACAGTTATCGACAATACCAGTTTAATAAACTCTTAAGGTGATGATTGTTTATGCATGTGTATTAACTTATATTTAAGATGAAAAATAGTTTGGCATCTATCGCTCATTATCTTTGTGTTGCCATTGTAATGTACAATGCAATTTATTATACTAGGTTACAATAATCAGTGTAAATCACGGTTAAATCAGGAATAATATGAACAGGAAAAATCCATTTGATTTTATAAGTCATCAC
>BHEQ01000149.1 GCA_003864535.1 Gammaproteobacteria bacterium | reverse complement strand
GCTGAGCGTGGTGGGACATCCCGCCCATCTAAAAATGCATGTAAATAAACTTTTTTAGCCCCTTTTTTAACAGCGGTTTCAAGCATTGCAAAAATATGATTTTGATGAGAATGCACTCCCCCAGGAGATAATAATCCCATAATATGCACGGATTTATCATTTTTTATAGCAAGTTCTAATGCTGTATTAATTACCGCATTTTCTTGAAATTCACCTGTTGAAATTGCTTGAGTTATGCGCGTTAGTTCTTGATAGACAACGCGTCCTGCGCCTATATTCATATGCCCAACTTCAGAATTCCCCATTTGTCCATCAGGCAAACCTACAGCCATGCCTGATGTCTTAATAAAAGTACGCGCAGCACTTTCATTAAATTTATCCCAATTTGGAGTGTGAGCTGCGGCAATCGCATTATATTTTGGGTCAGCGCGATAGCCCCAGCCATCTAAAATACATAAAACTAAAGGTTTAACTTGTGCGGTAAGCTTGGTCATAATGCCTCTTTATTAATAAATTTACAGGATTTGAATTTAAGCTTGATAGTATAAACTTTTTAATGATTGGGGTGAGGCTTCTTTAGCTGTGGAGTAGTTACAAATAAATGTGCTCTTAGATGTGCCTTACTGCTCAATCAACTTAAGTATCGTAATTACAGGAAGGTGATCACTTACTTTATTCCACTGTATGTCATTATTCGTTAATGGTTGATTGGGTACAGTTGTTATAGCTTGCCAAATCTGTGCTTTATTTGTATAGATATAATCTATGCCTATTTCTGGGTTATCAGCAGGCCAAGTACGATGATTCATTCCAATTGGAAAAACTGAATCCCAATAACGTCTAAGCTGTGCATGAGTATCTGAAAGATCAACATCATTAAAGTCACCAGCTAAAATTTTAATATCTCGGATATCTAGGCTTTTTTCATTAATCGCATAAACTTGTGCTAGACGAATTGCAGGGTTTTCATGCCAATCTAAATGTGTATTAATAAAAGTAATTGGGCTTGGGTAGCCTTCAATAATAACTTCTGTATATAAAGCAATTCGCAGCTCTTCGTCACCAGATGGTAGTTTTTGAGTGTCTAAATGTTTGATAGGATGTTTGGATAAAACTGCAATACCATATTCTCCGCCATCAAAATCAATTGCCTTGCCAAATATTACATTGTAGCCTGTTAATTTAGAGAGTATTTCGGCTTGATCAAGATTTCCGCTACGTTTTGTATTACGGTCAACTTCTTGTAGAGCAATGATATCAGGAGATAATTCTTTAATTGTTGCGGCAGTTAAAGCTAGATCAACTTTGAAATTATTCGCGCCAGCGGCAATGTTATACGTCATTATTTTTAATTCAGTCAGTGTAGGTTCTGCAATTTTATTAATTAAGACAGGATTTGCATAAACCAAGCTTCCTACTGCAATAGAGATCAATAAGAGTATTTTTTTCATAGTTATTTTCCACATAAAATAAAGAGACTTTCTAAAGTTATCAATCTATTGGGAACATCTATTTGTATTTTTTCTACGTTACGCGCTTTTAATAAAATCGCAAGTTTAGATAAATCTAATTAATAGAAGTCCCATATTTTAAATAACTGTAAATGCACAGGTTAAATCTTCAATTAACATATCTGAATCTTCGAGCCCGATATATAAGCGGACTAAATTTAATGAAATGTGCGACTTTTCAAGAGCAAGTTGATTATGATTATTATTGGGAATGATAATTAGGCTTTCAAATCCACCCCAACTAACTCCAATTTGGAATAATTTAAGTGCATTGGCAAAGCTTGTAAGTTGCTCAAAGGCATTATGATTATTATTATGATTAGGATTAATTTTTAATTCAACACTCATTAAACTAGAAACCCCTTTTAGCTGTTGATTTTCATCTTCTTTATATGAATCTAATGCAAATGGATGATTGACTTTTGCAACTTTTGGATGATTTTTTAAAAAAGTAATAATTGCTTTTGCACTTTTTTGATGTTGCAGCATCCGCACAGGTAAGGTTCTTAAGCCGCGAATTAACAGCCACGCATCAAACGGTGATAGTGCTGCGCCATTAAGTTGATGACCTATCTCAAATATTTGATCAATAATTTTATGCTTGGCAATAACCGCGCCAGCAATGACATCGCTATGCCCACCGATGTATTTACTACAAGAATGAATAACAATATCAATGCCTAATGTGAGCGGTTTTTGGAAGATTGGAGTTGCCCATGTATTGTCAATAATTGATAATATTTTATGAGCTTGAGCTATCTTGGCAACGGCTTTTAAGTCCAATACTTGCATATTATGCGTACTTGGGCTTTCAACGTAGATTATGCGTGTATTGTCTTTAATATGTGTTTTTATATCAGCAGTCTCATCAATAAAAATAATATCATGGCTGATATTAAACTTTTTAAGAGTCTCGGCATAAGCAAGCGCAGGCCCGTAAATGTTGTTAATAAACAGAATATGATCACCAGCATTTAATAAAGTGAATAATGTTGCAGAAATTGCCCCCATTCCTGAGCCAAAACATTTACAACTCTCTCCCATCTCCAATGCTGCTAATTTTTGTTCAAGGATTCTTACAGTTGGATTATTGCCGCGTGAATAAATATAGTGCTCCCGCTCAGTTGCGAGTTTTTGGGCAAATAATTGCGCTTCAGGATGTGCAAATAAAGATGTTTGCACGATTGGCGGCGTTACTGCGCCAAAGTACTCGCTGCTATCTTCAGCAAAATGAGTACATATATCAATATCTTTAGAAAAATTAGTCATTATTACTCCAGAAATCATTAGGGCATATCTACTTGTGGGCACATTTATATGTGTTTTTTCTGCGTTACGCAATATCGCAAGCCTTGAAAAATCTAATTAATAGAAGCTTTATCAGCTATTTTTGTATTATTTTTTCTTGTTTCATTATAAAAACAGCCTAAACCTGTAATTGCAAGTATGACTGCAATAACTAAGTTTATCTGTGTAAGATATTGATATTTCCAGTATTCTGCGGCAGAAACGCCTAATACACTAAACATATAAACACCTGTAGTTGTCCAAGGTAAAATATTCTCAATCATGGTCCCAGCATCTTCTAATGTGCGTGATAATACTTTTCTAGGTATTTTTAGCTCATCAAATTTAGGCTTAAATGCCTCAGCAACCACAAATGAAGTCGCAAACTGGTTGGAGGTTAATGCGTTAGTTGCCGCGGTTGAGAATAATGCTGAAATAATAGCTAAGCTTCTGTTTTTAACCCAGCCAAAGGCGTGATTAACGACAATAGGCAGTGCATTAATTTTATCTAAAGTTCCTACAAATACAAATACGCTCATAGTGATAATTACAGGTTCCGCCATCGAATACAAGCCACCTCTATTTAATATTCTAATCGTATTGTTGATCACGGTTTGATCGCTTAATTTTTGGCTAATATTTAAGAATGATTCCGCGTTAAAGCCATTTTTTAAGGTACTAGCAACAATATCTAAACTAAAACCCTGCCCGAATAATCCAACCAAGGATGCCACAATAACCGACACTATTAAAGTTGGTACAGTTGGAGCTTTTATGATTGAACCAATTAAAACAATGAGTATAGGGCAGCAAATAAATATGATTAAGATAGGATGATCAAATGCAAATAAGCTAGAAAAAGCAGCTTGTGTTGCTTGAACAGCATCTAAATCAACCGCTGTATTTGCAATAGGTTGATAAAACCCAACGCTTAGATAAATGCAAAAAGCAATCAGATAAGATGGCACTGTCGTATTCATCATCGATCTAATATGTTCCATTAAGGGCACACCAGCTGCTAATGCTGCAATATTTGTCGTGTCACTTAGTGGGCTCATTTTATCACCAAAATAAGCACCTCCAACAACCGCACCTGCAACCATAACTGGATTTGCCCCAATCGCAATAGCAATCGCCATAATCACAACGCCTATTGTGCCAGCAGAACCCCATGATGTTCCTGTAAATAATGAGAATATAGAAGGGACAACAAATGCAACAGCATAAATATAACTCGGATTAATTAAGTTAATTCCATGATAAATAAGAAATGGAATTGTGCCTGATAAAACCCATGACCCTACGACAATTCCTATGCTAAATAGTATCATAATCGCAGGAAGTGCTTGATGTAATTTTTTAACCATTGCATCTTGAATGCTTGCCCAGCTATATCCTAAACGAACTAAATTCAAAGTACCCACAACTGCCGCAGCAAGGAAAATAATCTCTAAAGAAATTTGGCTATTTCCTTCTTGAAGGCTTGGGAAGATAGCTAATCCAAAAATCATAATGATAATCAATGCACCAATCGGGACAAGTGCATCTTTAACTTTTATATTATTCATATTTTAATCCTTTGCTTACTTTGCTTAGTTAGAAATCATGGATAAAGCTTGGTTTAAACTCAATTATTTATTTAGGGCACATCCATTGTTGCTTTTCCTGCGTTACACGATATTATTTAGTGCTCATTTACCTCAGTAAACTGCGCTTTTAATAATATCGCAAGCCTTGAAAAATCTAATTAATAGAAGTCCCCCTATAGAAGCCCCTTTAGCTCATGCAAAATAGTTTTATTTTTAGTATCCTTCCTTTAATATAAGTGCCTCATAAGCTCTTAAGTGTAATATATTATTCTTGATTTTAATATCGTTATAATTGCAAATAATATTTTCATATCTATTTAAATCAGGCGCTAAAAGATGCGGGGTTAAATCAAAATCAAGTGGAGCTGCATAAAAATTAGCGATGATTAAAAGCTGTGTAAGTTCTCCTTGTGTATTTTTTAAAATGCGCCGATACACAAATAATTGTGGGTGCTTTAAATCCAAATCCTGATATTCGCCCTCAACTAAAAGTGCTTCGGTTTTTCTTAAGTTGATTAATTTTTGATAGAAATAAAAAATTGAATCAGGATCATTCAAAGCATTTTGAACATTAATCGTAGGATAATTAACCGCGATATTAATCCATGGTTTAACTG
>BHEQ01000148.1 GCA_003864535.1 Gammaproteobacteria bacterium | reverse complement strand
TTATTTGGGTTAGATCAATTAATTAGAATTTAATGCTCTAGTCAACGCTAGAGCATTTTTTATTGCATGGCTTAATATTTATAATTAACTTGCCTTAGATTAAAGCGGCGGTATCTTGCGCGATAACGAGCTCCTCATTCGTAGTAATAACCATGACAGGGCAGGTATTAGGTTTGCTAATTAGCCCTGATTTACCAAAACGCGTAGCATTATTTGCCTCAGCATCAATTGCAATGCCTAATAATCCTAAACGCTCAAGAGTTAACGTGCGAATAAGCGATGAGTTCTCGCCGATGCCACCTGTAAACACAATCGCATCCAAACGTCCATCAAGAGCGGCACTATAGCCTGCGATATATTTCGCTAAGCGGTATGAAAACACATCTAAGGCACGCGTTGCTTCATCTTTTTTGCCATAATTATCCTCGGCAAAACGACAATCTGAAGTTGTTTGGGTTAAACCCATCAAACCAGATTCTTTAGTGAGCATATCGTTGATTTCTTGAACGCTCATTTTAAGTTGGTCATGACAATAAAAAACAATTGCAGGATCAATATCGCCAGAACGCGTTCCCATTACTAAGCCCTCTAATGGAGTTAATCCCATTGAAGTATCAACAGATTTACCGTTTTTAACTGCGGTAACTGAAGCTCCATTCCCTAAATGACAACTAATAATATTAACTTGATCAACTGGTTTATTTAACGCCTTGGCAGCTTCTTGGGTTATATAATAATGGCTTGTGCCATGAAAACCGTAACGGCGAATCCCTTTTTCTGTATATAAGTGATATGGAATTGCATATAAATACGCACTTTCTGGCATAGTTTGATGAAATGCGGTATCAAATACACCAACATTTTTATCTTTTAGATGCGGGAATGCTTTGTAAGCTTCGGCAATCCCTATAAGTCCTGCTGGATTATGTAATGGCGCAAAGGTACTATTTTCCTGAACATGTCTAATAACCTCATCCGTAATAATCACTGAAGAGGTGAATTTCTCACCACCATGAACCAAGCGATGCCCGATGGCACTTAAGTTCTGCGCAAGTTCAGGCTTACTTGCTAAAATAGAATCAACAATAAATTTTAAAGCTTCAAAATGAGCGGCATTGCTGCCTAAATTAGCTTCTTGTTTCTTGCCATCTAGCTTCCATTTAATGCGTGCATCTGGGAGATTAAAGCATTCAGCGAGTCCAGAGAGCTTTTCTTCTTTACTTTTGCTATCTATAATTGCAAATTTAAGTGAGGAGCTTCCGCAGTTTAGAACTAAAATAAGTGACATGATGTTTCCTTTTTCTGTAAAACAATAAGTTATAAAAAACAAAGTGATATATGATATTGATAATATTAATGATAAAGAAGCCACACCCTAACTCCTCTCCAAAAGAGAAAGGTGAGGGGAACTATGTATACATAAGATTAAAGAGCAAAATTAAATTTAAATTTGGTGCATAAGGAGACTTCTATAAATTAGATTTTTCAAGGCTTGCGATATTTTTAAAAGCGCAGAGAAGTACCCCGTAATATATAAAAATAAGTATGTTAATACTGCTGAGCAGTTACCTTAAAGATAGCTAATTATTATCTTATTAGCACATAAATAAGTAATATTTTTGATCTAAATCAAATAATTAGCCAAAAATAGGCTTCTATAAATTAGATTTTTTAAGGCTTGAGATAATATAAAAAATGGTGCGGAATGTCGGTTATAGATGTTCCCCCAACAAATCAAAAAAGCACGCTTAAGTTAAACGTGCTTTGTATAGAAAATGATCATTATTTAAAACATCTAATCTAAGGAATTAAGTTCTTAATGTTAAGAGCTTTTTCTTGTTCTTGGAGGATATTTTGGAGCTTTTGATTAATAAGCGATGCTCTGATAGGATCTTTAATTTGATCTAATGGCAAAATAGTTGGAATACGCGAATCTTGAAGATTAACGATATGGAAGCCAACTTCAGATTGAATAGGTGTTTTAGAAAAACCTTTAACGCCTTTTAATTTTTCAAGACCTTGAATTAAACCAGGAAGTGTAGTTTCCGCTTGTAACCAGCCTAAGTCGCCACCTTTCTCAGGATCGGCTCTTCTGGCTGCATTTGCAAAGCTTATTTTTTTGTCATTAATCTCTTTAATAATTTTATCTGCTTCAGCTTTTGTTTTAACTAAGATATGAGTTAGCTTATACTCAGTTTTTTTAACAGCAGGTAATGCTTTAAGACGCGCAGCTTCAGTATCATATGCAGCTTTTATCTCTTCATCAGTAACAACAATTTCTTTTCTTGTTTTAGCAACATAAGCGTTAATTATTAAATCATTAACCGCAAATTGTTTTTGTAAGATAAAATCAGCATCCTTTTCAATTCCAGATGCTTGAGCGCTAGCTAAAATAGCCATTTGTTGGATATAACTTTCAACTAATTGCTTAACTTGATCCGCATTTTGTGGAGAGGCTTGACCACGCAGCTCCATAAAACGAATTAACGTATTATATTCAGCTAAGGTCACATCCCTATCGCCAATTTTTGCAATTACTTCAGGCAGTAATAATGTAACTGCTGGTACAGTTGTAGTTGCAGGTGCTTGAGCAAGTGCAAAATTAAGCTGTGTTGCTAAAAGAGCGACCGCTAAAGATTTTAATACAAAGTTGGTTTTCATTTTATGTCCTTAATATCTAATACTATAAAAGTGTGAATACAAAAAGAGAAAGTTTTTTTAGTGGCTTCTATAAATTAGATTTTTCAAGGCTTGCGATATTTTTAAAAGCGCAGTTTACTTAGGTAAATGAGCATTTTAACAATATTGCGTAACGTGGAAAAAGCAATTTATAGAAGTGCCCTTTATGATAAATCGGTGTATATAATAAACTAGTTGCGATACTTAAATATATTTAATCTTGTTAAATAAATTATTTGTGCTTAGTGCGTTAAAAGTATTCAAAATATACAAGTTCCATTACGGTTAATATTGTGGAGGTAGTTGCTATAAACTTCAAGGGATAGAATATAAAATTATTATCAGTTGATTACGCGTTCATCTATTTATACCCATAAATCCCCTTAGCAGGCTGGGAGTGGATAAGCTAGGTTCATATAATCCATTAATCCTTATTCGTCTCTGATAACTCTTTAGGCAAGTATTTAATTAAATATACTCCTTGAATTAAGGCAAAAACTATTGTGATTGGAATCGACCAAAAAGATTTAAAAGAAACCCAAGTAGCTTCACTCGCATAGAGAATAAGATAAGCGTTGATGCTTGCCATGCCTATAAAAAAAGTTGCCCACATTAATGTTAAGCCTTTCCAAACCTGCGTTGGCAGAACTAATTTCTTACCTAAAAGATATTCTAAAGGTAATTTTTTAAATAAATAGCAGACAATAAGAATCAGCCCAAATAGACTATTAATAATCGTTACCTTCCATTTAATTATTTCTTTATCAACTAATAAAGTAAGACTTGCAAATAAAATAGTAACAATAAGCATGACCCATTGCATCGCATTGAGCTTTTTTGATTGAAGAAAATATAAAATAAGCGAACATACAATAACTAAAATCAGTAAAACTTGGGTCGCAATAATAATATTTTCAGAGCCGGTAGGGATTGTGATTATATTTTTATTTAATAAAAAGTAAACTGTACCAAAAGCTAAATAAGGTAGAAATTCAAGAAATTGGATCATAGTGTTCGCACTCAGGTTAAGGTTATTAAATTATTAAGAGCATTAAGATGCTTCAGATTGTAACGTTGTGATGACATTATTTAATGACTCTAGATCATAAATATTATGCAATCTTAAATCTTTATTAATCCGCTTCACAAGCCCTGTTAAGACCTTACCAGAACCACACTCAACTACATCTGTAATATTATGCTTGCTAAAATCTGCAACACTTTGTGTCCAAAGTACAGGCTTAAAGAGCTGTTCTACTAAAGCTTGCTTAATTTCAAGCACACTTTGATGGGATTTAACATCAACATTATGAATAATCTCAATCGTATTTAAAGATGGCGGATTAAAGGTGATATTCTCTAGAGCGAGCTTAAGCTTAAGTGCCGCAGGTTCCATTAAAGCACAATGACTTGGTACAGAAACAGGCAGGAGTAAAGCGCGTTTAGCACCCATCTCGCGCGCTTTAAGGCAGGCTCTATCCACCGCAGCTTTTGTCCCTGCAATTACGATTTGCCCAGGCGAGTTAAAATTAACCGCATCTAAAATTTCACCTTGCGCACAAAGTTTGCATAATTCTAAAACTAAGTTATCTTCCATCCCTAAAATAGCTGCCATAGCTCCAGTTCCTGCAGGAACTGCTTCTTGCATATACTGTCCGCGTAACGAAACTAATTTAAGTGCATCGGTAAAATCTAAAGTACCCGCAGCAACTAAAGCTGAATATTCTCCTAGAGAATGCCCTGCAAATAGGCTTGGTCTTAAAATTGTACCTGCACAAAATACGCGATATAAAGCGATAGACATCGCAAGTAATGCTGGCTGGGTAATATCTGTTTGATTTAAACGCTCTAGTGGACCATTTTGCATAATCTCACTTAAATTAATCCCTAAAGCCTCATTAGCTTGAGCTAGGCTTTCTTTTATAAGAAGATTATCTTGGCAGTTTGCAAGCATACCTAAGGCTTGTGAGCCTTGTCCTGGAAATATAAACGCTATTTTCATGATTTTTTTAGTCATATTAATTCTCATTAACTCGATAACAGTATGTATGTATGTATGTATGTATGTATGTATTTATTTATTTATTTATTATTTATATAAACACATAAACACATAAATAAATAATTATAATTTAATTACAGCCGCGCCCCATGTAAAGCCACCGCCAAAAGCTTCTAATAATAATGTTTGCCCAGGTTTAATCCGTCCATCAATAATCCCTTCATGTACAGCTAAGGGGATGCTTGCAGATGATGTATTTGCATGTTTATCAACGGTTAAAATGACTTTATCCATGCTCATACCAAGTTTTTTAGCTGTAGCTGTAATAATCCGTAAATTAGCTTGATGAGGGATAAGCCAGTCAATATCATCCGCACACATATTATTA
>BHEQ01000147.1 GCA_003864535.1 Gammaproteobacteria bacterium | reverse complement strand
ATTTAGAGCTGAAGGTAAAGCTGAAGGATTAGCTGAAGGTGAAAATAAAACCAAAATTGAAATAGCAAAAAATCTATTAGCGCTTGGGATTGCTAAAGAAGCTATAGCCCAAGCATCAGGCTTATCTATTGAAGAGATTAATACGCTTGTATAAAAGCCACTTTATCAAAAACAATACTGCTGCAATTATTATCTTTTTTAGCTTAATTTTAGCATGATAATGATTCAAGACAATTTGGCAAATCCATAACTTTCGTTTATAATAGCAAGGTTAAGATACCAAGCAACTAGAAGAAACATTTATAAATTAGATTTTTATAGATGTGCTCTAGAATATTTTATAATTTAAAGGACACATAATGCCAAGCGTTACCATAGATGAATGTTTAGAAAAAGTAGGAAATCGCTTCCAATTAGTAGTGATTGCTGCACGCAGAGCGCGTCAGCTTGCAATGGGCGATACGCCAAGGGTAGAAACAGAAGGCAGTAAGCCTACAGTTGCCGCGCTTAAAGAAATTGGCTTAGGTGCAATTACCCCTGATGAGATTCGTGAAATAAATATTACAACACCGATTAATCCAGAACCGCTTCATCCAATTTTAGATAGCATCTTAGCTTCTGAAAATAACTAGATATATTAGGGGGCTTCTATTAGTGCCCATTAATAATAACCGACTTTCTGCATCAAAATTGGTGCGCAATCTCGGATAATAAAGCAGGAGCTATTTTATTTTAAAAATAGGGACTGCTTTTTTATTTTGGAGAATTTAAGTATGCTTGCACTCATTAAACCAACACCTGCCCAGCTTGAAGAATTTAATTTGCAGTTTAATAAATTAGACGTTGATTTATTGGCTAACTTAAAGCAGCATCCAAGCTTTCACAAACTTGTGAATTTATTATCCTGTAGCGATTGGGGTATGAAATGGAGTGTGCAAGCACCAAATACGTTAATTAATGCATTTTTAAAGGGTGATTTTGAGCAGCCACTTAATCACCTAAAAACCCAAGAGATGCTGTTTGAAGCTCTAAAATCTGCTCTTTCACTTGAATATAGTGAGCAATTGTTACTAAATTTTATGCATGATTTACGCAATATTAGAAAATTAAATATATTACATATTGCTTATCGAGATATAAATCAATTAGATACTTTAGCGACAACATTAGCTAATACTTCTTTTCTAGCCAGCACAATTATTGATACCGCGTTAACTTATTGTTATCAAAAAAACGCTGAAAAATTTGGTAATCCACGTGATGCTACAGGCTTGATTGTTAATCCAATTGTGATTGGAATGGGCAAACTTGGTGGGCATGAGCTTAATTTCTCTTCAGATGTTGATTTAATGATAGCCTATCGTGAAAATGGTGAGACCGATGGAAAAAAACCGATAGAAAATCAGCTTTTCTTTAATAAAGTTACTCAAGCTTTGGTTAAAATATTAGAAACGCATACGGTGGATGGCTTTGTCTATCGGGTTGATTTGCGCCTGCGCCCTTTTGGCGATACTGGTGCGCTATCAATGTCGATTGCAGGTTTTGAGAATTACTATGTAAGCCATGGACGCGATTGGGAACGTTACGCCTTGATTAAAGCACGCCCTATCGCAGGCGATATTGCAGATGGCAGGCAATTATTAGCGCAATTACGTCCGTTTATTTATCGTAAGTATATTGATTATTCTATGATTGATGCACTGCGGGATATGAAAGCGATGATCGCAGCTGATGTGATCAAAAAAGATTTGCAGCGCAATGTTAAATTAGGCCCTGGCGGTATTCGGGAAATTGAGTTTATTGGTCAATCCTTCCAATTAGTCTACGGTGGGCGTGAACAGCAATTACGCTTAACTCAAATTATCCCAACGCTCAAATATCTAAAAAGTAGCGAACGTTTAAGCGCGAGTGCAGAGCAAGATTTATACTTAGCATATTGTTTTTTAAGGCAAGTTGAAAATAGATTGCAACTAAAAGATGATCTTCAAACGCATGATTTACCCTATGCTCAGCAAGCTAAATCTTTATTAGCGCAAGCGATGGGATTTGAATTGTGGGCTGATTTTGTAAAAACACTCTTGATTCATGTTGAAAAAGTTAAGCATCAGTTTATAAATATTTTTGGCGCGGCGGTTGATGCTGGGGAGAGCGCAAATTTTGTCCAATCTTTTAATAATGTTTGGCAAAGTTTAAATGTGAATAAGCTTGCACAATGGCTAAGCGATAATAATATTGAAGATGCATCTGAACTAATCTCAAGAACATTGATTGATTTTCATCAGGATTGTTTTATAAAATCAACGCAAGCTTGCCAAAAAAAGCTCGAGAAACTTATTCCTTTAGCGCTAATGGAGTTGGCAGATGCCAAGACTAAGCCGAGCTTTGCAAGCAAACCTGATTTATCCAATAAACCTATTGTTATAAATCAAGAGAATTTTGTAAGAGAACTTAATCTTTTTTTAAATCTAATTGAAACAGTAAGTAAACGCACACCTTATCTAGCGTTGCTTATTGAAAATCCACGCGCCTTGGCGCAACTTTTAAACTTATGTACGCAAAGCCCTTGGATTATGCGCTATCTTGCTAAATATCCATTATTGCTTGATGAGCTGCTTGCACCAATTCATAAAATTATGCCGCTTGACAAAAAACAACTTAATAAAGAGTTAACGCGTTTATTAAAACAAGCCGAGACATTAAATGCTTCGCATCTAGATGATCCGCATTTAGATGCTCGGCATTCAGATACTGTACATTCTGCTGCTCGGCATCCAGATGTGGAGCATCAACTTGAGATACTGCGTGACTTTCATCATGCCCAAACCTTAAAAGTTGCAATGGCTGATTTATCAGGCAAAATGCCTTTAATGATAGTTTCAGATCATCTTACTGAAATTGCGGAGGTTTTATTAAATACAACCTTAAAATTAGCTTGGTCTGATCTAAGTTTGCGGTATGGAGAACCTATGTTTATTGAGGATGAACAAATTCATAGCGCCGAATTTGCAATCATCGCATATGGTAAATTGGGCGGGCTAGAATTAGGTTATGGTTCTGATTTAGATGTTGTATTTTTACATAATTCAAGCGGCACCGATCAAGTCACTAATGGTGAAAAATCAATTGAAAATAGCTTATTTTTTGTAAAACTTGCCCAAAAAATTATTTATTATCTAACGACTCAAACCTTATCAGGGATTTTGTATGAAGTAGATACGCGTTTGCGCCCTTCAGGAAAATCAGGTTTATTAGTTAGCAGCATTGAAAATTTCCGCACCTATCAGCTTAATCAAGCATGGACTTGGGAACATCAAGCCTTAATTCGGGCAAGATTTGTCATTGGGAGCCAATCTTTAGGTAAGTATTTTGGACAAATCCGCCACGAAATTCTCACCCAAAAACGCAATCATCAAACATTAAAAAAAGATGTTTTATTAATGCGTGAAAAAATGATGCAAGCTCATGTAAATAACCAAGATTTAAATGAGTTGAAAACAAAAGCAGGCGGCATGGTCGATATTGAATTTATCGTGCAATATCTAGTCCTTGCACATGCGCATCATGCTAATATATTAGTTAAATTTACGGATAATATTCGGCAGTTAGCTGCGCTTGAAGCTGCGGGGATTTTATCCTCAGCCCATGCCATGATTTTACGTGATGCCTATTGCAAACTTCGAGCGTATGTACATCATGCTAAGCTTAAGGAAACCCAAGCAATTGTGATAAACCCTGTGGTTGCAGTTAAAATCCAGCATGTGATAGAAATTTGGGATGAGCTGTTTAAAATACATATTTAATCTTGGGTGCGCTAAAATATTAATTAACATAAATAAATGTAGTAAAAGTTAATGACTAAAATATTAATCAATAAAATCCAAAAATTATCCCCGCAAGTTATCAACCAAATTGCTGCGGGAGAAGTTGTCGAGCGTCCCTCATCGGTAGTTAAAGAGTTAGTTGAAAATAGCCTTGATGCTGGTGCTTGCTCAATCACAATAGAGATTGAACAAGGCGGAATGCGCAAAATTATCATTAAAGATGATGGCTGTGGGATCGCAAAAGATGACTTATTGCTCGCCTTATCAAGCCACGCTACGAGTAAAATCACAAGTGTTGATGATTTAGAAGTGGTGATGAGTATGGGTTTTCGTGGGGAGGCACTTGCGAGTATTGCCGCGGTTTCGCGTTTAAGCTTACAAACTAAAATAGCTGCGAGTGAATATGCCTATGAAGTAAGTGGTGAGGGTAAAGATAGCATTTCCGAGCCTGTTCCGTGTAAAGGCTCTAATGGCACGACGATTACTATCGAGAATCTTTTTTATAATTTACCCGCACGTAAAAAGTTTTTACGTACCGAACGCACTGAGTTTAGTCATATTGAAACGCTAATTCGGCGTTTAGCGTTGGCGCGCTTTGATGTATCCTTTAAGCTTATTAATAATAAAAAGATTATCTTTGATTTACCGATTGCGCTAGATATAAGCGAACAAGAGCAAAGAATCGCCGCATTATTTAGCGATGAATTTGTAGCTAATGCCTTTAGTTTTGAACAATCGCGGGAAATGGTGTTAGATGAGAGCACCAATAGAACTCTAACTTTATCAGGCTGGATCGCAAATCCAAGCTTTAATCGCAGTAATAGCGACTGGCAATATGTGTATGTTAATGGGCGCATGGTTAAAGATCGTTTAATCGCTCACGCGCTACGCCAAGCTTATCGTGATGTTTTATATGGTGATCGCTACAGTGCCTTTATCGTGTATTTAACGCTTGATCCGCGCGGAGTTGATGTTAATGCACACCCTGCCAAGCATGAAGTACGTTTTCGTGAATCACGTTTAGTGCATGATTTTCTCTTTCAAACTATCCATCGTGTTATTGCGGGAATTAATCAAGAAATATCCCAAGGAATATCTAAAGATCAAGATAATCCGCAAAATCAAGATATTAACCCCAATTCATTTACGCCTGATAATTTAGATGTAAATAATGCAGATCCAAACAATTCAGATCAAAATAATCTAAATTCAAATAATCCAAAGCAAGAGCTTGATGATAGGCAAAGATTGCCCTTTAATCCAACCCAAATGCCACTACGCTTTAAACATACACCAAGCTCGCCTCTAAATATTTACGCGGCGCTAGGTTTAGATA
>BHEQ01000146.1 GCA_003864535.1 Gammaproteobacteria bacterium | reverse complement strand
GATGTCTGGTTTATTTGGCATGATGCAAAAGGGCATCTACTTACCGTGCTTGCGTATGGCGATTTTACGGATGGAATTGATGATAAGTTCTCAGATCGTATTCAACTACCTATTGATTCATTAAGGCTTATTAAATAACTTTTTATAATTAGAGAAAATTAATTATGAAGTTTGAAATGCAGATTTTAAATATATTTGTCTTACTTTATGAAGAAACTTTATTTGTAGGAATCATTAAGAATCGTCCTCAAAGATTAATAACACAGTGTTGTTGTGAGCTAAGGATAGATGGTAAAGTACATCAAGTTATTGAATTCTCTGGTGAGCGGATGATACAAAAATATCCTGATTCTGAAGAAAATCTTTGCACCATTGCGACAATTAAGGGGTTTCATGTTCAATTAACTTCTGAACAAGCACAAACAGGAATGTGGAAACTTGTTTGTATTAGTTAATTGACCTCAATAAATTTAAAAAAAGCCCACTTTCATGGGCTTTTTGCTTCTTAGCTTATTTTATTTAACACTTAATAAAAGTGATTATTTTACTAGAAATTCAATTTTAACTTCTTCTTTAAATTTCTCAAGAAGTTCATTTGCTCTAGAATTTCTAAGACCATCAGTAATATCATCTTTTAATGATGCTAAAGTTGGTTTAATTTGCTCTCTTGATTCTTCTAAAAGAATAATGTGAAATCCAAATTCTGATTTAACTGGATTTTGGGTAATTTCGCCACTTTTAAGTGCCGCAACAGCATCAAAAAATGTATCAACCATCATGCCTTTTTTAAACCAACCAAGATTACCGCCATCTTGTGCAGAGCCTGTATCCTTAGATTCTTTCGCGGCTTCTGCAAAAGTAATTTCTTTCTTATCAAGCTTTTCGATAATTTCTTTTGCTTGCTCTTCTGTATCAACTAAAATATGTGCAGCTTTATATTCAGTCCCTGCAATACCTTCTACGCGCTTGTTATATTCCGCTTCAACATCAGCTGTAGAGATCTCAATCGCTTTAATTTTAGCGGTCAAACCTGCGTTAGCAAGCAAGCTTAATTCAATTATTTCTTTTTGAGCTAAGAAAATTTCAGTTTTATCAAGACCTTCTTTTTTAGCATCTTCCGCTAAAAGAAACTGGATTGCATACTCATTAATAATAGCCTTAATTTCTTCAAGATCTGTAGGAGCTGGCTGCCCTGTTTGGGTTTCGATGAATGAAATAAATTTATCAAAGCTAGCTTTACTTAAAGGTATGCCATTCATGGTAGCAACAGGATCAGGAATAACAATTGCTGTAGCTACTGCTTGCTCTTGAGCGTTAGATAATTGACCAAAACCAGCCAAGCTTAATGCAATAATAAGTGTTTTTAAAGATGTGTTCATTAAAACCTCTGCTTAAAATATATGAAAATAAAAAGTCATATTAAACGATGTAATGAGAAATATGCAATTAGAAACAAACTAACCTTAATGTATTTTGAATAAATAATTTATATTTTATTTAAGCTTTAAACATTCTCTTAAATTATAGCCTTTCTAGAGTGAAGTTTAATTAATTTTTTTTAGGGAACATCCATTTGTGCTTTTAATAAGAGCGCAAGCCTTAAAAAAATTGTAACTACTGCGCAGTTTTAACATATTTATTTTTATAGACTACATATTCAATAATGATGACTTTAAATGCTCCATTTAACTATAACCTCCCCCCTAAATCCCCCCTTGGCAAGGGGGACTTGCTCCTCCCCTTGCTTCGGTGGAGGTTGGGAGGGGTGATTTTTCTAGCTACTGAGTAGTTACAAAAAATCTAATTTATGGAAGCCTCTTTAATATACCTAAAGATATTCAAAACCCATCCAAAGGATTATTCTTATCAATTCCATCCATAAATGGTAAGTCGCGCTGCGAGTTGGTGAGCTGATAGACTAATCCGAGCCAATTATTGATTAATATTTTGCCAGTATCATTCCAAGTATTGTCAATATGAGCAAGTACTTGCTCTTCAGGGAATTTATTAAATAAGCTTTTAAATAATATCTGCGCTTTATCTGAATTAATATCAATATCAATATCTTTATTTTCATTTAAATAAGACACAACTAATGCTTCATAACTTTCTAATAAATCTTTAGCTTTTTGCCCAAAATAATGGGTTGGAAAAGGCGGATAAAGCTTAATTTCTTTTTTGATAAAACGTTGAACTTCACGCTTATATTCTTTGAGTAAGCTATTTATTTCATACTCAGGATGCCCTTGAAAATACACAAAGCGAAATCCATCTTCCGATACCGCTAAATGTACTCCTGCGACCTTGCTTTTAACTAAAACTTTAATCCCAACTGCGTGTAGATTTTCAGAAGATAAATCGTTCCAGCGTGAATGGGGGACATCAAAGCGCGTATTAATATGCCGCACTAAAGGATGTGTTTGATCTTGGACGCGATGCGAAAATACGCCCCAGCGCTTTGATTCAAGTTTTTGACGCTTTATATCATGAAAATGCTGCACCGTTGCATGAGTTGCTAAACAGGCGCATAAAGTCGAGGTGACATTATCTTTCGCCCAATCTAATGTTTTTTGAAGTGGAATCCAAAAAGGTTCATTACTTAAATCATCACTTTGTGGGTTTGCACCACTGATAATTAAGGCATCTAGACCTAGTTTTTGTAAATCTTCAAATTTTTCATAGTATTTATCAATATAATCTTGCGCCGATTGTGAGCGCGGTATTTCAGGAAAACTAAATGGATGCACATAAAACTGAGCTATACGATTACAGGCACCAATTAATCTAAAAAACTGACGCTCCGTAGCTTCTAAGGCTGCATCTGGCATCATATTTAATAAACCAATATGAAGCTCACGGATATCTTGTTGTTCGGCACGTTCTTGGCTTAAAACATTTTCACCTTCATTCATCATTTTGATAAAAGTAGGCAGGGCTGAATGGGCAACTATCGGCATAATAACTTCCTAATTTTTTAAGGGCACATCTATTTGTGCTTTTTTCTGTGTTATATGATCTTATTGAAATGCTCATTTACTATGTAAACTGCGCTTTTAACAAAATCGCAAGCCTTGAAAAATCTAATTTATAGAAGCTCCTTTAAGTGGGCGCGCGCTTGTTGCGTAATAAAATCAACAAAATCCTGCTCATTTTTAATAAGAGCCGTATCAGTTGCGCTAACTGTTATGCCATATTGATCCGCAATTGCTTGATATAAAGCTAAGCGATGCTTAACTAAATGTGGAAATACCCAAATTGCAAACAGGGCTGGATCTATATATCGTGCATCGTCAATGGATTCTTGGAGGCAATAATCTGCAATGGCTTTTAATAAGAATTCTTTTTGATAATACAAAGGCTTAGGATGACTAAGCGCACGGTTGATCAACGCTTGTTGCATACTTTTTGTTGATTTAATATAAACAAGTAAACAGCTGCTTGCTAATACTTTCAGTGTGGATTGATCATCAAGCTCACATAAGCTCCCGCTCGTATCAGCTAAAAAATTAGGATAGCCATAAAGCATCTTAACCTTTTCTATAAAGCTTGCAACATCTTGAGTTGCCGCGATTTCTGCACGACGATGCTTAGCTAAGCGTTCTAAAAAAACTGTTAACTCCAAGCCATTTTTTTGAACATTACCAACCATGCCTAAATAGGCGGATAAAGGGGCTAGATTCTCGATGCTTAAGTTTGAGCTTACACGAATAGAGTCCGTTCTTAAAAGCTGGGCTAATAATGGATTTTTCATAGCTTCTAACTTAAGAAAATCGCTAACCTCTTCATTTAAATAGCGTGTTCCAATCCGATAATCTATCGAATAATGAAACCATGTATCTCGCGGTAAAAGTTTAGATAGAGCTGTTTTACCCACTCCGCTCATACCCATTAAAGCTATTTTATGCGTTTGCGTATGCGCTTGAGATTGGGTTAAATATTCATTAATACGCTTATTTTTATTAAATACTGTTGATGAAATTGTCATTAATTAAAGCCTTCTATTTAAAAAGTTCAGCATGGGTTCCTGCTCTATTAAATACAATAATTTTACCCGTAAAATCTAACTGATAAATCATCAAAAAATCACCGCCAATATGACATTCTCGATAGCCATCCCAGTTGCCAATTAGGCTGTGGTCTTTGTATTTTAGAGGCATTAGTTCATCATTGGCAATAAGCAACCACATAGCAATTTTAATCTTATGCATATCGTAGCGTCCTGAATGATTCAGGCGTTCCCAATCTTTGAAGAATGATTTAGCGTATTCAGTAATACGCGGCATAACCGCACGCTTATCTGCCCCTGTTTTCATAGAACATCCTCATATTTCTTTTGAAGACGTTGCATGATTAACTGCGATTCTTTCATTGCTTTGAGTGTAGATTTATTTGGCATTTGTTGTATTTCAAAAGGTATTGCGTTATTTTCAGCAACTTTGGTTAAGGTAATGCGAATAAATTCAGATAAGCTTAAACCATGAGCTTCAAGTACTTTAATCGCACTTGCTTTTAAATTGCTATCTATTCTTGCACGAATGTCTGTATTCATTATTGTATGCTCCTGCTGTTAATTATGAACCATTATAGATATACTCTTATTGCTACATATAAGTTGCTACATATTAGCAATTATGGCATATGTGTAACCACAAATAAACTTAAATTATATGTTGTAGCTACAAAATAAATCAGTAAATAAATTAGGCGGTTGGTAATCTGTAGAAATTTAAAAGTAATCTGATAATATTTGAAAGATGCCAAATTCTAAAATTAAGCACATAATAGACACCTTTTAAAATAAATCTAAAGATCAAACAAATCAAATGAATAATCCTATAATTCGTCATCAAACATGCTCGGTAAGAGTTGGTAATCTTGATATCGGCTCAGATCATCCGATTCGGGTTCAATCTATGACAAATACCGATACGGCAGATATAGCTAAAACAGTTACACAAATTGAAGAGCTAAGTGCCGCAGGTTCTGAGTTTGTTCGGGTAACTGTCAATACAAATGAAGCCGCCGCCGCGATTCCCAAAATAGTAGAGCTATTAGAAAAGCGCGATATCCACACGCCAATTATTGGTGATTTTCATTTTAATGGACATCGCTTACTTAAAGATAATCCACAATGTGCGCAGTTCCTAGCTAAATTGCGGATTAATCCTGGTAATGT
>BHEQ01000145.1 GCA_003864535.1 Gammaproteobacteria bacterium | reverse complement strand
ATTCCATATGGCAAAAAAAGGTGATGTTTTGCCGCTTAACGTAGAAAATGCAATCCGTGATGCTGATCAAATAATGCTTGAGATTGATCCTCAAGATTTTAAAGAAATTGGTCAATTATTTGGTAACTTAATCTGCAAAGATGCATGCTTATCCAAAGAGATTAGTCCAGCTTTAATTAATGATTTAAATAATAAATACTCGATTAATATTAATAATATGCCGCCGTCACTAGCGTATATTGTGCTAACCGCGCAAAGTATTATAAACGCTGGTTTTGTACAAGAAACAGGTACAGAAATTTCTATTACAAAACTTGCAACTAAGCTCGCTAAGCCAATTGTTGGTTTAGAAAAACCTGCCGAACAAATCTCATTAATAAGCAATATGCCGCTTGATATTATTAAGGATGAGCTAAGATTGCTGGCCTATGAGCCTGATACGATTAAGCTCCAATTAGAAACACTCTATAAATACTGGAAGGAAGGCGATACTGAAGGATTATACGAATTTATGCATGATCAAGAACGGCTTGAGATGAGCTACTTAGAACCTGATGGATTGGAACATTATCAAAACTTTCTGTACCAACTCATAGAAGGGCGCAATAAGCTATTATTTGAACGCGCCTTAGGGAAAATATCACAAAATACAAATAAGCTTGTCCATGTAATCGCAGTTGGGGCACTCCATCTTGGTGGTGATGAGGGTTTAATTGCACTTTTTAAACAAGAAGGTTTTAAGATTGAGAAACTTAAAACTCAGTAGTTTAAAATCACTCAAGCTTTAAAAGTCCCCAAAGCTTCGGGGATTTAGGGCTAGCAGAGTCAAGATAGAATGAGTGCTGCTTATTTTAATAAAATATGTTAAAACATGTGCCCGTATTTAGGGTAATTTTAAAACTAATCAAGGATTAAGCTATGAGTATTAAACGTTATGAAGTAGGTCCACGTATGAGTAAAATCGTTGTGCACAATAATACCGCTTATTTATGCGGAGTCTGTGTTAAAGGTGCGGATATTCATGAGCAAACACGGAATGTTTTGCAAGAAATTGAGCGCTTATTAGCTGAAGTTGGCTCGGATAAAACTAAAATTCTCCAAGCAGTAATTTGGCTTGCAGATATAAATGATTTTGCGGCAATGAATGCAATTTGGGACGAATGGGTTCCTGTTGATAATGCCCCAGCACGCGCAACTGGTGAAGTTAAATTAGTAACAGCTGAATATAAAATTGAGATTATTATTACCGCAGCTATATAATTATAAATAAATAGGAAAGCCACTTAATGACTTTAAATAAAATAGCGCTAAGTGCCTTTTTTTTAATCTTTAGACCTTATTTTACAAGATCAATAATTGTTATCTTTGTGCTTGGTTTTGCCGCGGGCTTACCAATTTTAATGACCCTTTCAACTTTAACTTATTGGCTCTCTAAATTTGAGGTGACTAAAGCAAATATAGGATTATTAGCATTAACAGGCTTGCCTTATACTTTTAAGTTTTTATGGGCTCCTTTTTTGGATCATTTTAATATACCTCTTTTGTCTAGATTAGGACGGCGTAGAGGTTGGTTGATTTTACTCCAAAGCATAATTATTGCGGTATTTTTATCCTTGAGCTTGTTAAATCCAAAAGATCATATTTATCTTATCGCTATTTTGATTTTTACTTTATCACTCGCATCATCTAGTCAAGATGTGATTATTGATGCATATCGGATTGATTCTTTAGAGGCAGATCAACAAGCATTTGGAGTAAGCAGCTATTTAATGGGTTACCGTTTGGCGATGCTTATTGTAGGAGTCGGCGTTTTAGCTCTATCTGATTTTATAGATTGGGCATATATTTTCATATTTTTAGCAGGATTGATGCTTTTTTCCTTGCTCTTTTGCTTAATGCTAGCCAATCAAGAGTCAAATAATAAGCATGATAAAGAAATTAAGAATGCGAATAAAGAGAGCTTAAATATTCAAGCTCATTTTAAGCAAATGATTTTAGATCCTTTTAAAGATTTTCTTAAACGCAATCAAGCTCTTTTACTCATTGCATTTATTTTAGTTTTTAAATTACCTGATGTTATTTCAGGAGTTATGGCAACGCCGTTTTATACAGAGATGCAATTTACAGGCACTCAAATTGGTGCGGTTACTAAAATATATGGTGTATTGGCGACGATAACAGGCGCAGTTTTAGGTGCAACTCTTGTTAAAATGATCGGCTTATATCGCGCTTTATGGTTTTCAGCGATTAGTCTGGGTCTCACAAATTTATCCTACCTACTTATTTTTTATAGCCCAACTATTACAAGTTTAGCCATTGCAATTACGGTTGAAAATCTGGTCAGCGGGCTTGCATCCACCGCCTTTATTACTTTTTTATCGCTTTTATGCAATAAACAATATTCCGCAACCCAATATGCACTTTTAAGTGCGTTAACAAGTGCTCCTTTGCGCTTTTTAGCACCTGCAGCAGGCTTTCTTGCGGATATTCTAACTTGGGATAATTTTTTTATTTTTACTTCCGTTTTATTTATTCCAGCATTATGTTTAGTAATTATTCTTAAGAAAAATATCCAAGCACTCAAAATATATTAATTATCATAAAATCAACCCATATAAATTAACAAGCATTACAGGACGATTACCATGTTTGATCTAAATAATTTTAACCAAGAATCAGCAAGCCTTATTCAGGAATTACAAAAGCATGTCGGCGAGATAACCGCTATACGCCGCTTCTTTCATCAACATCCTGAACTTTCGCGCCAAGAATTTAAGACAGCAGATAAAATAGCGGCTCTTTTAGAGAGTTGGAATATAAAAGTTACGCGTAATATTGGTGGAACAGGGCTTGTTGGGGTGATTACTAAAGGGCTGAGCTCTAAAATGATAGGTATTCGCGCAGATATGGATGCCCTCCCGATAGATGAGGCTACGCATAAAGATTATGCCTCGGTAAATCAAGGAGTAATGCACGCTTGCGGTCATGATGGACATATGGCAATGCTTTTATTAGCCGCTAAATACTTAAGCCTAGAAGCTACTTTTGATGGCAGTATTGTGCTAATTTTCCAGCCAGATGAAGAGGATGATGCAGGCGCAAGGCGCATGATTGAAGATGGTTTATTTGATAAATTCCCTGTTGATTGTGTCTTTGGTATGCATAATTACCCGAATGCGCCAATTGGACAAGTGATGATTAGCCACGGGCCACAAATGGCAGGCACAATAGGTTTGGAGATCACCGTAACTGGCTTAGGTTGCCATGCCGCTCATGCTTATAATGGTATTGATAGCATTTTGGTTGCCGCGCATATCGTGGTTGGATTGCAAACAATTGTGGCAAGAAATCTACCCGCACAAGATGCAGGCGTGATCACCATCGCGAGTATTCACGCAGGCAAGGCGAACAATGTTATCCCTCAAAGTGTTGAAATGATAGGAACTATTCGCTATTTTGATCCTAAAACCGCAGCGATTATGGAAGAAAAAGTAAAATCTGTAGCGCAAGGAATAGCGGCAGCATTTGGAGCAAGTGCGGATGTCCGCTTAAAACATGGCTATATCGCCACGGTTAATCATACAGAACAGGCTGATTTTTGTATAAAAACAGCACAAAAACTATTGAAACCTGAGGCGATTTGTCTTACGAAAAAGCCCTCTATGGGCGCGGAAGATTTTGCATTCATGTTAGCGGCGAAACCTGGGTGCTATTTATTTATCGGCAATGGGCCTGGGGATGGAGGTTGTACATTACATAACCCAGCCTTTGATTTTAACGATGCTAATATCCTTGTTGGGGGCGCATTTTGGACGCAACTTACTTTAGATTATCTAGCTTAAGTTTGATTAAATAATGATAGGCAATATATACATAACATCTGCTGGACGGCTGCGTTTACAAACTGAGCTTGATTATTTATGGCGCGAAAAACGTCCTGAAGTAACACGCGCCGTTAGTGAAGCCGCAGCTTTAGGCGATCGTTCTGAAAATGCTGAATATATTTATGGCAAAAAACAATTACGCGAGATTGATAGGCGTATCCGCTTTTTAAGTAAGCGCTTAGAAGTCCTTAAAGTAGTCTCAGAACTACCTTCAGACCAAAGTAAAATCTTTTTTGGTGCATGGATAGAACTTGAAGATGATACAGGGCTTAAGCGTTGGGTGCGGATAGTAGGCTCGGATGAGTTTGATTTTGATCCACATTATATTTCAATTAATTCACCCGTTGCGCGTGCCTTGCTTAAAAAATGTGTCGATGATCAAATCAGCCTAAAACTTGAGTTAGGACAGATTAACTATTTGGTTTTAACAGTACAGTATGCAAGCCCTATTTTTTAAACTAATTCTACTTTTTAAACTATTTAGATTAGAATAGATAAACTTGGCTCTACCAAGATTATCTTTTAACCACGCATCTAATGATGCAAAGGAATTATTATGAAAAAGCTATCCATTCTTACTATTGCAGTACTTGCAACTTTAGTACTAAGTGCATGTATGAGCCCTCGCAGCAGTGGTAGATCATCTAACGGACCATCTCAATCCCAAGTTGGTTGCGCAAGCTCAACGGTTTTAGGTGCTGTAGTTGGTGGTCTTGTCGGTAGCCAGATTGGTGGTGGTCGCGGTAAAACAGTTGCGACTGGGGTTGGTGCTGCAGGTGGCGCACTTGCGGGTAGATCTGCTGGTTGTGAATAAAATGATTCTAGATTTAAAGGGGCTTAATTGCCCCTTACCTATTTTAAAAACCAAGCAGCAGCTTAATTATATGCAAGTAGGTGAAATAGTCACAGTTCTAGCGACAGACCCACATGCTGAGATTGATTTTAAGGCCTACTTAGCACGCGTAAATCATGATCTTATTAGTTTTGATATTATCGAAGGTGTCTATACTTTTTGTATTAGAAAAAACTAGATGGCACATCAGTCAATAGAAACTTCCAAAATAGCTGCACAATTTAATTAAGGATTTAAAAAAAGCCTCCCAACCTCCCCTGTGCAGGGGATTTAGGGGGCTTAGCTTAATGGCGTTTAGGTGTAGTTACAATTTATTTAGCCTCTATAAATAATGACTGCGGCGTGAATTTTTTAATATCTAGCGGCGAGCTCTTCTCAATATATTCTCGGATAACTCCAGCCTCTAAAATACCAGTATCGACATAACCGACTAAATGGTTAAGTTTAGGATAAGCATCGCCACCAACGCTTGCAAACTTAGACATAACTATACGATAAGTTTTATCTAGATTAAGAGGCTGATTGTTAATATTAAGTTTGGTTATTTTTCCATTCTCATTTTGCTCAAATTGAATGTTCATGAGCTGAGG
>BHEQ01000144.1 GCA_003864535.1 Gammaproteobacteria bacterium | reverse complement strand
ATGTGAATGTGCGCGGCTAACAATGAGGTGAATACAATGAGATTAGATAAATGGCTGTGGGCAGCACGTTTTTTAAAAACGCGCCAATTAGCAATAGCGGCAATTAATAAAGGGCAAGTTCTTATTCAAGCTGAAAAACCAAAACCTGCACGGATTTTAAAACAAGGTGATCAAGTCCAGATTAAACGTGGTGATGATATTTATACTATTGATGTATTGCTCCTCTTACCCACGCGCGGCAGCGCAACTATTGCGCAAACTATGTACGCTGAAACCAATGAAAGTATTGTGTTAAGATTAGCAGCGGCGCAATTGCGCTCTTTAAATTATGCCCCAAAACCTGATCACAAACCTGATAAGCGTGAGCGCCAAGCATTAAGAGATTTAAATAAATAGCCTAAAGGCATATCTATGGAGACTTCTTTAAATATCAATTTAAATAGCAAATTTAAAATAATTAGGATTTTATTATGAATAATATTAATGAGTTATCAGATCAATTACCTTTTTTTCTTATGAGTATAGCTGGGCTTTGCGCATATTTAGTTGGCTCGATCTCAACCGCGATTATTACCTGCAAAATGATGGGATTACCCGACCCGCGCACTCAAGGCTCAAATAACCCAGGAGCTACCAATGTGATGCGCTTTGGCGGCAAGAAAGCAGCGATTATCACTTTACTTGGCGATGCCCTCAAAGGCTTGTTACCTGTCATAATTGCAACCCTTTTAAAAATGCCTGCCGCAGTAATCGCCTTTGTGGCACTGGCAGCTTTTTTAGGGCATTTATACCCTATTTTCTTCAGGTTCCAAGGTGGTAAAGGCGTTGCGACTGCATTAGGTTGTATTCTTGCTTTAAGCCCTTTTGTTGCACTTTGTGCTTTGCTTGTGTGGATAATTATTTTCAAAGCTACAAAAATATCTTCAATTGCGGCATTAACCGCAGCGCTATTTTGCCCAATTTTCTTATGGGTTTTTAATCTATTAGGATTAGGTGGATCTACATCAATTTATATTATTATCTCCGTTATTTTTATGGATATTATGTTGATAATTCGCCATAAAGATAATATTAAAAGGATTTATAAAGGCGAAGAAGGATCTTTTTCAAAAAACAAAAAAAGCTAAAAAAATAGCTCTTCTTAGGAATTATTATGCTCATCATTGCCGAAAAACCAGAACTTGCCAAAGCGATTGCAGCTGCGTTCACGACCCAGCCAAAACGCATAGCGAATGCGTATTTCGATTGTGGAATCGCAAATGGTATGAGCGTAAAGATCACTTGGTGCTTTGGACACATGCTCGCACTAAAAGATCCTGAAGATTATGATCCTAAATATAAAAAATGGTCTATGCATGATCTACCTATCATCATGATTCCTTGGTCAAAAAAGCCAATTGAGGATAAAAAAGTCCAATTAAAAGCGATTCTTGCTTTAATTAAAACCGCTAAAGTTATTGTGCATGCTGGCGATCCTGATGATGAGGGACAGCTACTCGTTGATGAGATTATAGATTTTGCAAATACTCAAACAGCGATTACGGCAAAATCCATTAAACGCTTATTAATCAACGATAATAATGTTAGTGTGGTTAAAAAAGCATTGGCAAGCATGAAGGATAATACGCATTACAAGGGATTATCCAACTCTGCTGAAGCTAGATCAGTCGCAGATCAGCTTTATGGCTACAATATGACCCGTGCGTACACTTTATCGGCTAATTCTGGTGGAGTTTTGTCGATTGGACGCGTGCAAACGCCTATTTTAGGGCTGGTAGTCCGACGTGATTTAGAAAATGAATCTCACCAAAAAAGCTTTTATTATGATATTGAGGCAATTTTTAAGTTTGATATGCCAAATAATAAAAATATTAATCAAGATATTATAGAAACTAAAGCACGTTATCTGCTTAAACCTAGCGATAATGTTGATGAAAAAAAGCGTTTATTAGATCGAGCCGCGGTTGAGATTCTAGCCAAAGATATCTATCAACAAAAAGCGCGTATTAAAAATATTAAAACTGATAATAAACAGCAAGCAGCACCTCTTCCTTACAATCTCCTCAAGCTCCAAATGGATTGCTCTAGAAAGTATGGTTTAAATGCAGATGTGGTGCAAAATATAACGCAAGTATTGCGTGAAAAACATAAACTCATCACCTATAACCGCTCAGATTGCGAGTATTTAAATGATGAACATCATGTTGATGCAGGCTATGTCCTTGCCGCAATTGCAGCGACTGCTGTTATCTTTGCTGGAATTATTAAAAAAGCTGATCCCGCTCTTAAAAGCCGTGCGTTTAATAATGCAAAAGTTACCGCACATCATGCAATTATTCCAACTCAAACAAGCGTTAATATCAATATATTAACTCAAGATGAGGCGCGTGTTTATCAACTTATTGCACGGCAATATATTGCACAATTTTTCCCTATCCGCACCTATGAAGAGACTAAAATTATTATCCAATGTCCTGTTGATAAGCTTGATAAGATTGATAATCTTGCTAATAATTCTAAAAATGCCACACTTTTTGAGGCAAGATCAATCTTAGCTATTAATGATGGTTGGAAGATTTTATATAAAAATGATACCGATAATAAAGATGTCGGTAAAGATGAGGTTGATTGCCAAAATAATCTAGCCTTATTAACCATTAATCAGTTAGGTATTAACACCAAAGCTACGGTATTAGATAAAGAAACTAGGCCTAAGCCGCTCTATACCCGTGATACTTTATTAGGTGATTTATCGCGCGTTGCCAAATATATTAAAGATGATAAATTACGCCAATTACTTCTTGATAAAGACAAAGGTAAATCAGGGGAACACGGTGGTATCGGTACTCCTGCGACAAGAGCTGCTATTATTTCTGGATTATTTGAGCGTGGTTTTCTTATTGATAAAGGCAAATTTGTAATCTCAACACCATTAGCGCGTGAATTTTACACCGCCCTTCCTGATCAAGCAAAATATCCTGATATGACCGCACTCTGGCACGAGCAACAAAAACTTATTAGTGAAGGTAAATTATCTGTTCTAGAGTTTATCAAGGGTATGAATGCGTATATTGCGACCCAAATTGCAAATGTAAAAATCAATAAAATTAAAATCATATCTCAAGCTAATTTTAATTTATCCAAAGGTAATGCAAATTTTAAAGCAAATAAAGCCAGTTCTAGTGAGAACTCTAATTCTAAAATAACTCCTACAAAATCAGCCAAGATTTATGCCTGTACCAGCTGCGGCTCCAATTTGCGTAAAATACAAGGTAAAGATGCATTTTTTTGGGGATGTACGGCTTATCCTGCTTGCAAAAAAACCTACAAGAATGGGAGAGATAAACCTGTTTTGGAGTGATTTTTTTAGTTAAGGATTTAAAGCCCCCTCCCAGCCTCCCCTTCGCAGGGGAGGAGTTCTAAAAGCTCATTCGCAGAGTAGTGGCTCTAAAAGTCCCCCCTGCGAAGGGGGGATTTAGGGGGGCTTTAATTTATAAATATGCCGATTACACCAGATCATATTCAATAATAACAGGGGCGTGATCTGAGAATTTAATATCTTTAAAGATAGAAACATCTTTTATTTTATCTTTAAGATTAGGCGTAACGAAATGATAATCAATACGCCAGCCAACATTTTTAGCATACGCCTGCCCCCGATTTGACCACCATGAGTATTGATCAGCCTCTTGATTTATAACGCGAAAACCATCAACCCAGCCATCTTCTAAAATATCATCAACCCATGCACGCTCTTCAGGTAAAAACCCAGATGATTTTTGATTGCCGCGCCAATTTTTAATGTCAAGCTTTGTGTGCGCGATATTAAAGTCACCGCATAAAATATAATCTTGGGAGCTCTTTAAGAATGTTTGCATCAGCTTTCTAAAACGCCCCAAGGCACTCATTTTTATAACTTGCCGATCTACGGACGATGATCCTGAAGGTAGATAAATTGAGGCAATCCAAAGCTTTCCAAAACGCATCGCGACAAAACGTCCCTCGCTATCCATATCTTCAAAATCATCCCCAAATCCTTGTTTTATTTCATCAGGTTTTTGTTTAGAAAATATGGCTACGCCGCTGTAACCTTTTTTCTGAGCATCTTCAAAAGCTAAAAAATACCCTTCTAAAGCAATGCTATCTTTAAGCTCCGTGAGCGGTGCTTTGGTCTCTTGAATGCAGATAATATCTGGCTTTAAAGTATCAATCCAAGTATAAAGACCTTTTTTAATCGCCGAACGAATCCCATTTGCATTTAAAGAAACAACTTTCATAAACAATGACCCCATTTTATGTGTTTTAAAAAGATCACATGGTATCATTAACATCTGAGTGCATGTATATTCCCTCTAATAATTCATGGAACAAGTGTGTGATTATTGCGGCAATATATGCGTTTGAATTTAAAAATAACAGTAAATAAAAAGGTGAATAATATGACAGATATACACAATAAAGTAGCTTTAGTAACGGGCGCAACTCGTGGTATAGGCAAGGCTATCGCCCAAATGCTCGTTCAAAATGGAGTGCGTGTTATTGGTAGCGCAACCTCCACAGCTGGAGCTGAGAGTATTAGTGCTTATTTGGGAGATAATGGGCGCGGTATTGTTCTAGATGTCGTTGATGATGCTAGTATTGAGGCGGTACTTGCCGACCTTGCGGCAAATGAAGGCCATCTTTCTATTTTAGTTAATAATGCAGGAATTACGCGTGATCAGCTCTTAATGCGCATGAAGGAAGATGATTGGAATGCAATCATTCAGACTAATCTTACCAGCGTTTTTAAGCTCTCAAAAGCGGTAATGCGCCAAATGATGAAAGCGCGTTTTGGGAGAATTATCAATATCACCTCGGTTGTAGGCTTAATGGGAAATGCAGGACAAGCTAATTATGCGGCGGCAAAAGCTGGTGTGATCGGATTTAGTAAATCTATGGCTCGCGAGATAGGTAGCCGCGGCATCACCGTAAATTGCGTAGCTCCTGGGTTTATAGATACAGATATGACTCGTGATTTACCAGAGGCTGTACGCACGGCAATGCTTGCCCAAATCCCTGTTGGACGTTTAGGTGAGGTTATTGAGGTTGCCCATGCGGTTAACTTTTTAGCTTCTGATAATGCAGGCTATATTACAGGTGAAACGATCCATGTTAATGGCGGTATGTTAATGGTTTAAGTTGATGCGTAAACAGCTCCCTCTCCTTTGGTTGGGGTGCAACGCTATTAAGTTAAGGATTTACTTAAGGGCACATCTATTAATAGCAATTGTCAATATAGTGGTCTAATTAAATTAATGACTTACATCTTTTTAATGTCAGGTATCAGGT
>BHEQ01000143.1 GCA_003864535.1 Gammaproteobacteria bacterium | reverse complement strand
ATTGCTTAAATTAGCAGGAGAATTACTATGAATCCTAAAATTTTTATGATGGTTTTTATTGTATATGTCATATTAATGACTATTTTTGGTTGGTTTGTTTCACGAAAACAAAAAACAGGAGAAGATTTTTTACTTGCTGGGCGAAATCTCGGTGTTTTTTTATTGATGGGTACAACAATCGCAACTTGTATCGGAACAGGCTCAACAATGGGCGCAGTAGGGACAGGTTATAATTCAGGCTGGCTAGGTGCTGTATACGGATTAGCTGTTGGTATTGGTCTCATCATCACTGCGCTTTTATTTTCTGATTCACGAGAAAAAAAGTTTGTCACAATGTCAGAGGAAGTTGCTTATTATTATGGAGGGAATAAATATATAAAAGCAATTGTTGGTATTTTAGTTTTCTTAGCTTCTGTCGGCTATTTAGGTGGGCATATTGTTGGTGGAGGAATGTATCTATCTTGGGCAACAGGAATAGATCTTACCTACGCTAAGATTATTACCGCAGTTGGGTTTGGCTTATTTACTGTCATTGGTGGATATGTTGCTGTAGTTTGGACAGATACCGTTATGGCATGTATATTATTTATTGGTTTCATTGTAATGGCAGCAATTAGCTTACACTTAGTTGGTGGGCTTTCCTCTCTAGAGCTTGCGGCTAAAGGAAAAATTTATTCTTTTGGCATTGATTCTATTGGCTGGCAAGCTTTTCTCGCTATCATAGCCTCAAGCTCAATCAGCATTATTGCAACTCCATCTATTCGGCAGCGTATTTATTCTGGGCGTAATACAAAGCTTATTAAATCAAGCTTTATCGCTTCCGGTGTTATTTGTGCTTTATTTGCTTTTATTCCTGCCATTATTGGTATTTCAGCATCAATCTTATTGCCTGATTTAAATCAAGCCAATTTTGCCTTCCCTAAAATGGCAGCAATTATATTAACTCCAGCTATAGGAATTCTCGTTATTATTGCGGGTTTATCGGCAACAATGTCCTCAGCAAGTTCAGATGCAATGGCTGGAACATCAATTCTTGTGCGTGATTTATATCCTGTTATTAAGAAAAAACAAGCAGATCCAAATATAATTGTTAAATTATCTCGGTATTCATTAAGCTTAACAATTGTTATTGCTGTTATGTTTTCGATTGGTGCAAATGATGTTTTAAGCTATCTAACTAAAATGCTAGCAACTATTACAACTGGGCTTGCTATTTGCATTATTATGGGTCGTTTTTGGAAGAGAGCAACATGGCAAGGTGGATTAGCCGCTATTTTTGGTGGCTCCTTTACATCAATTGCAGTCATATATATTTCAGTATTAGGCAATCTTCTTGGACATCCTGCTGTTCCTGCCTTATTAATGGCTATTATTTGTGGCATTATAGTTAGTTTATGCACAAAAAAAGAAGTATTTGATCTTGCAGAAGTTTTAAAAAATTTAGAAGCAGAAATAACTATATAAACTAAAGCTAACTTAATTAAGAATTTGCAACTACTTAGTAAATATATTTTTATGACTTTTATATATTTTATTTTTTAAATTAAAATATTTTCTATATTTAAAAAACTAAATAATACAAATAAATAAATTTATGATTTAAAAAAATATTTTGAAATAACTAGTCAGATAAGGCAATGTTGCCATTATGATTTAGGTTAAATTTAGGTTAATTACAAGGAAAATAATATGACTTTTTGGAAAACAGATGATGAACTATTTGCCTCAGCAAAAAAAGAACTCATGGTAGCACTCGTGGGAGATGTACTTGATGTTATGGGGTTTAAACATCAATTTTTATCACAAAGCTTAAAGCCTCTCAATAGTGCATCAATTATTATTGGACGAGCTATGCCTGTATTGGAAGCTGATTATTATAATTTTCGAACTTCAGGAAATAATCCTTTAAGTGAAAAACCATTTGGATTAATGTTTGAAGCACTTGATGATTTAAAGAAAGATGAGGTTTATATCTGCTCTGGTGCCTCACACAATTATGCACTTTGGGGTGGAATGATGTCCACTAGAGCAAAGCATCTTGGCGCAGCTGGTGCGGTTGTTCATGGGTATCATCGAGATACCAACGAGATTGAGCGTATTAATTTCCCTGTTGCATCTTTTGGAAGCTACGCTCAAGATCAGGGTCAGCGTGGAAAAGTTATAGATTGGCGTATTCCTATTGAAGTGGATAATATTCAAGTTATGCCTGGGGATATTATTTATGGAGACAGAGATGGTATCTTGGTTATTCCTCAAAAACTTGCTAATGAAGCCTTTACAGGTGCTTTTGAGAAAGCTCGTGGGGAGAAGAAAGTTATCAAAGCATTGCAGCTTGGCATGAGTTCAGTAGAAGCCTATAAAAAGTTTGGGATTATGTAAGGAAATTTATTATGCTAAAAATAAAATCAGAAATAAAGATTGGTTTTGGTCTATATCGACATATGCTAGATGATGCTCATTTGCGCTTTGCCAAGCAATTAGGTGCAACACATATAATCGTGCATTTATGTGATTATTTTAATAAAAATACGGATTCTTATAGCGACAATCAACCAATTGGAGATAGTAGCAGATGGGGGATTGCCAGTGGAGAAATATGGAGTATTGAGCTTTTACAAAAGATTAAAACTAAAATTGAACAGCATGGCTTAGTATGGTACGCCATAGAAAATTTTGATCCAAAACATTGGAATTATATTTTATTTAATGATGATCGCGATCAAAGTGAATCTAAAAAATATAAAAAATATAAACAATTTGAAACAATTAAGCAGATTATTTCAAATGTTGGATCAGTCGGTATTCCTGTTTTTGGATATAATTTTAGTCTAACAGGCGTTACAGGGCGTATCATCCGTAATGATGTACGTGGTAATGCGCAAACTGTCGGTATGGATGGCATTAATGACATGCTTACAACTCCTTTACCTAAGTCAATGGCTTGGAATATGACGGTTGATCCTGATGCAAAGGGGATTCATCAAGTCATATCGGAAGAGCAATTATGGCGTAATCTAAATGAATTTTTAGCACAAATAATACCTGTTGCAGAGGCATCAAATGTTATTATGGCAGCGCATCCAGATGATCCACCACTTGAAAATGTACGCGGTCTACCTAAATTAATCAATCAACCTGATAAATTCCAGCGCTTATTAGATTGCTATTTAAGTGAGCACAATAAATTAGAGTATTGTCTTGGTACTATTTCAGAAATGACACAAGGTGACGTATATGAAACAACAAAACGTTATGCGCTTCAAGATAAAATTGCATATGTGCATTTAAGAAATGTGATCGGTAAAGTCCCTCACTATAAAGAAGTATTTATTGATGAGGGTGATATTAATATTAAAAGAATAATTCAGATTTTAGAAGATGCACATTTTAAAGGAGTGCTCATTCCTGATCACTCTCCTCAAATGAGTGGTGGTAGTCCTTGGTATACAGGCATGGCATTTGCAATGGGATATATCAATGCTTTAGTTAAAAATAATAATACATAATATTAAATATTAAAGTGACTTCTATAAATTATATTTTTCAAGGATCGCGATATTATTTAGTGCCTGCTGAAAAAGAACAAATAAGTGTGCCCTTATGGTCTAAAATTTAGCTTCAATCCCCTCTTTAGCCAGAAGTTGCCGCGCTAAAGGCTCAGTTGGCATTGGCAAAGGGTTGGATCTTATCACTGCCGCTAATATTTCTTGATCAAAAATAGTATTGCCACTAGATTTGGTGATTTTGGGTTGACCTAAAATCTCTCCGTTAGCAGAAACTCTAATAAAAACAGTTGCACTTAGCCCTTGCATCGTATTGTCATTGTAATTCCAGCGTTTGCGTACATGTGTATCAACCGTATTGCCATAGCCTTCTAGTGCTCTGGCTATTTTAGATGCATTTGCCGCAGCAAGAGCTTTGTCCGCAGATATTTTGGCTGCGGCAAGCTTGTCCGCGGCGAGCTTATTGGCAGCATCTGTGGCAAGTTTTTTGGCAGCAGCTTGTTTAGATTCTAATTGAGCAGCTTTCTCTTTTTCTTGTTTATCTTTTTCTAGTTTTTCTGCTTTTTCTTTCTCTAGCTTTTCTTTCTCTAGCTTTTCTTTTTCTAGTTTTTCTTTTTCTAGTTTTTCTTTTTCTGCTTTGGCTTTAAGAGCTTCTTTAAGGGCTAAGGCATCATCTTCAATTTTCTTTTGTGCAATTTTAGCATCAAGGATTACTTTTTTAGCTGCATTTTCAGCAGCTAATTTCTCTTGTGCCGCTTTTTCTATCACTAATTGCTTCGCGCGCGCTATTGCTTTTTCTTCTGCAATTTTTTTGCGCTCAAGCTCAAGTTTTTGATCGGCAATATGGTTAAGTTCTTTCTCGACTTGTTCATTGGTGATAATTTGAGATTGCATCGCATTATTAGACGCAATCTCCGTAGCAGTTTCTCCAGAATTTTCTCCAGAGCTTTCCACAGATGTCCAGTGTTTAAAACCCAAAAAAATCATGCCAAAACATATAAGCATAGTCATAGTAATTGCAAATATTTTGGCAAATAGTTGGCGGCTAGCTCTGCTCATTTAAGTCTCATCTTTTTAACTCTCATCTTTTGGAAATGTGATAATTTTAACGTTTTTAAGAGTGATTTTCTTAAGTAAAATCATCGCTTCGATAACCTCACCTAAAGGAGCATTTTTATCACCTTTTACCGCAACTTGTAAGCTTTGATCGGCATTAAAAATCTGCGCAGCTTCAAGTGCTAACGTATCATGATCTAGAGCCTGATCAGGTATTTTGCTTAAATTTAGATACCACAAACCATCTTTATCAATAGAAATAACTAATAATGGATTTGCATCTAAATTTAGACTTTCACTTGCCTCAGTTTCAGGTGGATCAACATCCAGCCCTGCGGAAATAGTCGTTGCAGTTACCATAAATATAATCAATAACACAAAAAGAACATCAACATAAGGGACGATATTCATCTCATGTTTAAGGGCTTTTTTAGTTCTTGTTCTCATAATATTGGACCATTATAAGTTCTAGGCTTAGCCACTTGCTCTCTGCTGGTATTTTGCAGCGTATTTGTTTGTCCATAAGCTTGCGAAGATTGCTGTTGCTGTTGTTGCTGTGGATTAGTTTGAGTACGTAAGCCTTGTTTTAGTTGATGTTGCTGATTTTGATACTGGCTATATTGGCGCGCTAAAATATTTGCAAATTCATCAACAAAGTTTTCATATCTTAAGGATATTTTCTCAACCTGAGTAACAAAGCGGTTATAAGCCATTACCGCAGGAATTGCCGCCATCAGCCCAATTGCAGTAGCGATTAAGGCCTCAGCAATTCCTGGAGCTACTTGAGCAAGCGTTACTT
>BHEQ01000142.1 GCA_003864535.1 Gammaproteobacteria bacterium | reverse complement strand
CAAAAGTACAGCCGATGCTAACCCCAATAATCGCCATAACTTTAGTCCGAATCTCATCACGGGTTAAATCTGTAGCTAGTGCTAAAACAGCCGCTGAGATCGCACCACTACCTTGAACGATGCGCCCACCTAAAACAATAATAATGTTATTGGAGCTTGCAATAATCAAGCTACCCACGATAAATAAAATAAGCCCCAAAACGATAATATTTTTACGTCCATAACAGTCCGATGCCCAGCCAAAAACAGGCTGCAAGAGCATTTGGGTAAGAGCGTAGCTGCTAAAAACAAGCCCGACCAAAAGAGGCGTGCCGCCGTCTAATTGATGCGCATATAAAGAAAAAATTGGCAAAACAATAAATAAACCAAGCATTCTAATAGCGTAGAGCAAGGTTAAGCTTGCGCAGATACTTTTTTCAGCAGCGTTTAAACGATTAGGCATTTATAACTCACTTTAATAACTTTAATAATATAGCTCTATAATTATGACTCTATGACTTTAGGTGAATCTAGCACAGGCGAGAATGATAAACTTTATTTAAAATAAAATCGCACAATATAGGCTTATTTGCGTATTTTTTTAAGCTAGAATCAAAAGATTATGCAAGCTAAACTTGAAATTTAGGCTTTATCACGCATTATCTATTGATCAAAATATATATCTTAACGATGAGCCTAAAACAAGGAATACAAAATGGAACAATATCGTGGCACAACAATTTGTGCAGTGCGGCGCAATAATCAAGTGGTAATTGGCGGAGATGGACAGGTCTCGATGGGAAATACGGTTATGAAAGGCAATGCGCGTAAAGTGCGCCGTTTATATAATGAAAAAGTCCTCGCAGGCTTTGCAGGTGGTACCGCGGATGCTTTTACCTTGTTTGAACGCTTTGAGGCAAAGCTTGAAAAATATGGCGGTAATCTTACCCGTGCTGCGGTTGAACTTGCCAAGGATTGGCGTACCGACCGTATGCTTAGGCGTTTAGAGGCTTTACTTATTGTTGCTGATCACTCAGCTACGTTAATTATTTCAGGCAATGGGGATGTGATCGAGCCTGAGAATGATCTTGCCGCGATAGGATCAGGCGGGGCTTTTGCCCAAAGTGCGGCGCTGGCACTTCTTGATAATACCGATCTTAGTGCGGAAGAGATTGTACGCAAAAGCCTAAATATTGCCGCAGATATTTGTGTTTACACTAATAAAAACCTAACAATTGAAAAAATGGATTACGAAATATGAGCCAGATGACCCCAAGAGAAATTGTCCAAGAACTTGATAAATATATAGTTGGTCAAGATAATGCTAAAAAAGCGGTTGCGATTGCGCTACGTAATCGCTGGCGCAGGCAGATGGTTGCTGATCCATTAAGAACAGAGATCACCCCCAAAAACATCTTAATGATAGGGCCTACAGGCGTTGGTAAAACCGAAATTGCGCGGCGTTTAGCTAAACTTGCGAACGCACCTTTTATTAAAGTTGAGGCAACTAAATTTACTGAAGTTGGCTATGTCGGACGTGAGGTTGATTCTATCATCCGTGATTTAGTTGAGATTTCAATCAAACAAGTACGTGAACATGCAATTATTGTAGCGCGTCCCAAGGCTGAATTTGCAGCGATAGAGCGGATTTTGGATTGCCTCTTGCCACAGCCTAAATCATCAGGATTTCAAAATGAGCCGAATAATACTGCGCCTGATAACTCAAGCACGCGTCAAAAATTTCGTGAAAAGCTTATTGGTGGCGAACTTGATGATAAAGAGATTGAGATTGAACTCTCAGAAAACAAAAATATGGACTTTATGGCGCCACCAGGTATGGAAGAGATGGCAGAACAATTTCAAGCTTTATTTGCGCAAGCGAGCCCTAAAAAATCCCCTAAGAAAATGAAAATTAAAGATGCCTTACGTCTAGCTCAAGACGAAGAGGCGGCACGTTTAGTTAATAATGAAGATGTCAAAGCACGCGCGATAGAGCTTACAGAAAATCAAGGTATCGTTTTTATTGATGAGCTTGATAAAGTTTGCAGACGCGGTGAATATGCAGGAGCTGATGTGTCGCGCGAAGGTGTTCAGCGTGATTTATTGCCTTTAGTTGAAGGCTGTAGCGTGTCAACTAAATATGGGCATGTAAAAACTGATCATATTTTATTTATTGCCTCTGGCGCATTTCATTTAGCTAAGCCTTCTGACTTAATTCCAGAATTACAAGGGCGCTTGCCGATCCGTGTTGAGCTTGCAGCTTTAGAGGTTGATGATTTTATTAGGATTTTAAAAGAACCTGAACATTCTCTAATCAAACAATATGCAGCTTTATTGAAAACCGAAGGGGTAACTTTAAGTTTTAATGATGCAAGTATTAATGAAATTGCCCAAATTGCTTTTTCAGTAAATGAGCGCACCGAGAATATTGGTGCAAGACGTTTGCACACTATTTTAGAACGCTTATTAGAAGAGATTTCTTTTAGTGCTTCAGATAAATCAGGACAAGAGTTAATAATAGACGCTGCGTTTGTAAAAGATAATTTAGGCGAACTTGCAAAAAATGAAGATTTAAGCCGTTATATTTTATAAAATGTTTTTTTAATTTAACTAGGTTTAATCTAACTTAATTACATTTAATTATCCTAAAGAGGGGCTTCTATAAATTAGATTTTTCAAGGCTTGCAATTTTATTAAAAGCGCAGTTTACATAGGTAAATGAGCATTTTAATAAATTTGCGTAACGCAGAAAAAGCAATTAATAGATGTGCCCTAAATAATCTCATTTCCAAAAAGAGAGAGTGTGTGTATGCCTAATCATATAAATAATAATCCGCAAGAGCTTCCTAAAAAAGCAATAAAAGCAGCAAAAATAATGACTTTTCAAGATATTATTTTTACATTACAAACTTATTGGGCGAATGAAGGTTGCGTTATTATCCAGCCTTATGATATGGAAATGGGCGCAGGTACTTTTCATTCTGCAACCTTCTTACGTGCGCTAGGACCTGAACCTTGGGCAGCGGCTTATGTTCAGCCTTCACGCCGTCCAACTGATGGGCGTTATGGCGAGAACCCTAATCGCTTGCAGCATTATTATCAGTATCAGGTTGTATTAAAGCCATCGCCTGATAATATTCAAGAGCTTTATTTAGGCTCACTCAAAGCACTCGGTATTGATCCAACAATTCATGATATTCGTTTCGTGGAAGATAACTGGGAATCACCCTCTTTAGGCGCTTGGGGTTTAGGTTGGGAGGTTTGGCTTAATGGGATGGAAGTTACGCAATTCACCTATTTTCAACAAGCTGGAGGTCTTGAGTGTAAGCCTGTAACTGGTGAGATCACCTATGGTTTAGAGCGTTTAGCCATGTATGTTCAAGGCGTTGAAAGTGTTTATGATTTAACATGGGCTGATGGACAATTTGGGCGGGTTAGTTATGGTGATGTTTTTCATCAAAATGAAGTTGAGCAATCAAAATATAATTTTGAATATGCAAATATTGATTATTTATTTACCCAATTTGATCATTGTGAGCAAGAAGCACTGCGCTTAATGGAAGTTGATCTCCCACTGCCAGCGTATGAGATGACCTTAAAAGCCTCGCATACTTTTAATTTATTAGATGCACGCAAAGCAATTTCAGTAACAGAGCGTCAAGCTTATATTTTACGTATCCGCACCATGGCAAGATCGGTTGCACAAAGTTATTATAATTCTCGCGAGCGTTTAGGTTTTCCTATGCTTGCAAAATAATCGCATTATTGTTGATTAGCGTTATCTAATGACTGTAATTGTTTGGCACTAATCGCATCCATTTTAGCTTGCACTTCAACGGGTTTTTGTTGAAGTTTAAGTAAAACATTCATCTGCGGCTGTATTTCTTGTGCCGCTATTTCTTGCGCAAGAGGATAAGGTTTAGAGCTTTTACCGCGAAACGAGTTTAAGATCAACAACATACCTGCTGCGGCAAAGCCTAATAACACCCACTTTATCTTAATTTTATTGAGCATATTTTAAATCCTTAGATAATTTATTTGGTGATGATAAACATAATGACACATATATGTGTGCTTTTTCAGATTTATAGAAGTCCCCATAATAGCAAATAGAAAGAATAATGGTTTGAAATAATAGTTTGGAATAATGGCTTAGAATATGCTTTTAAACATGGTTTAAAATATGGTTTGAAATGGGCTTATTATTTGCTTTTATTTATATCAATAAGAATTATAATGTGGAGCATTATTTTAATAGTAGTATTTATAAAATAATAGTTTTAATAATAGCATTCCAACTTAAGTCTGCCAATTTAGCTTGCTTTATTTGATCAACCATCCAAATAAATATTTGATTATGCTTGCTATTAAGGTCATGATTTTTATACGTAACCAAAGGAGATTAATTATGTTAGTAGAATATCGTAAACATGTTCAAGAGCGTGCTGCTTTAGGCATACCTCCACAAGCTTTAACACCTGAACAAACAGTTGCACTTGTTGAATTACTTAAAAATCCACCGCAAAATGAAGCTGCTTTCCTCGTTGATTTAATCAGCAATCGCGTTCCTGCTGGGGTTGATCAAGCAGCTTACGTAAAAGCTGCTTTCTTGGCAGATGTTGCTAAAGGTGAGCAGGTTTGTTCTTTAATTGATCAAGCTCATGCAACTAAATTATTAGGCACGATGCTTGGCGGTTATAATATTACCCCATTAATCAATTTATTAGATAATGAAAAAGTGGCGCAAATTGCGGCAACAGCTTTAGCGCAGACTTTATTAATGTTTGATGCTTTTCATGATGTTAAAGAAAAAGCAGATCAAGGACACACTATTGCAAAACAAGTCATGCAAGCATGGGCTGATGCTACATGGTTTACACGGCGACCTGTTCTTGCTGAAAAAATCACGCTTACCGTATTTAAAGTCCCTGGAGAGACCAATACCGATGATCTCTCCCCAGCTCCTGATGCTTGGAGTCGCCCTGATATTCCTTTACATGGTTTAGCAATGCTCAAAAATCCACGTGAAGGTGTAAGCGATCCTTTAAATACAATTATCAAATTAAAGGAAAAAGGGCATCCAATCGTATATGTCGGCGATGTTGTGGGCACCGGCTCTTCACGTAAATCTGCGACTAATTCCGTACTTTGGTATATGGGCAATGATATTCCGCATATTCCCAATAAGCGCGATGGTGGCTTTGTTTTTGGGAGCAAAATTGCACCTATTTTCTTCAATACGATGGAAGATGCGGGCGCATTACCAATTGAATGCGATGTTTCCGCGATGGAAACAGGGGATGTCCTTGAATTATATCCTTATAAAGGCGAGATTCATAAAAATGGCGCATTAATTGCTACCTTTGAATTACGCCCTGTATTATTAGATGAGGTGCGTGCAGGTGGACGAATTCCTTTAATTATCGGACGCGGCTTAACAGGGCGCGCGCGCGAAGCTTTAGGCTTGCCACAATCAGATTTATTTAAAC
>BHEQ01000141.1 GCA_003864535.1 Gammaproteobacteria bacterium | reverse complement strand
CGTCCAATACTGGCACTCCATAAGCGCTTCCCTGCTTGATTTAGAGCAACGATATTGCCATTTTGATCTGCAGCAACAATTTTATCATCTGATAGCGCAGGTACTAAACGATTTTGGCTCTTTCCCGAACCTATAGAGGCTTTCCAGTCTAAGTTAACCGCCGTTGTATTTTTTATCTCAGTTAAGGAGGTAGGTGGAACAGAATTATCCTTTCCCAATATAAAAGAGCTATTACACGCAGCTAATGTGGATAAACAAAACAGAACCAATATTGTTTTTTGACTAGAAAAAAATTTCATATTTACCTATTATTTCTCAGTATTTATATATAAATATTTATATATAAACTAATGTTGTATGTGTTTATGTTGCATATATTTATGTTATATATATTTATATTTAATCTAATCTAATTTAATAACTTACTTTAATAGCTTAACTTAATAAATTTACTCTGATAATACTATCTTATTGTCATTTTCTAAAAAATCAAGCCCTAAGTTAGCAAACTTTATTTTTAAGAGCGCACTTGTATTGCCTAGATTTTTTGCCATTTTAAAAGCATCTATCGCTTCGGTAACTTTAGCTTGGCTTAGATAAATATCCCCTTCTAGCTCTTTGCGTATGCCTTGAAAACTTTTTACATTAATAAGAGATAAGCTGCTTAAAGCTTCAACTGCTTTGTTTTGCTCAAAATAAATTAAGCCAATTCGGTATTGAGCTAAAGCTTGAATGCTTGTATCAACACTGCCACTTGCAAGTGCTTTTAAAGTTACGATAGCATCACCCAAATGACCTTGTTCAAGCTTAAGCTTTGCTAAGTTTAATTGCGTTAAATCCCAGTAGCCTGCATCATCTTTAGTATTTTTAAAGCTTGCTGCAAGTTGATCCATTTTGGATGAGTCATTTTGTTCTGATGCTTTTAAAAGTTGCCCAAAGACCTCCCCATTAAGAGATGCGCTCTTGGTGTTTTTATCCCGAAAGTGGTTGCTCGCATAAATACCACCGATGCCGATTGCAACCCCTAAAAGAACCACTCCAGAGTTTTTTAAAAGCCAGTTTTTGAAGGCTTCGCCACGCTGTTCGTCTGTTTCGTAATGTTCCATAAGAACCTCTTAATTTGAAATCTATACCAATTAATATAGGGGAACATCTGGGACACATCTATGAATATATTTTTCTGCGTTACACTATATTATTAATAATATCGCAAGCCTTGAAAAATCTAATTTATAGAAGTCCCCGTAAGTTAAGTATGTAAGCAATCGCGTATTGTAACAAAAAACACTTAATTCTATCGTAAATTCTATATTACTAGCGCAGCCTTAAGGTAAGTTATTAAATCTACACTAGAAAGAGTGCTTTGCAAGCCTTCTTTCCGTAATTCTTTTAGAGTATATTCTTGCGCTATTAATTCATTTTCTCCAATAATTAATGCAAAACCCGCCCCACAATCATCTGCACGTTTCATTTGAGCTTTCATTTTACCTGCCCCAATATTTTGCATCAATCTTAAGTTTGGTATTTGTGAGCGCAATTGCTCTGTTATTTTTAAGCCCTCAATCTCAGCTTGTTCACCTAGGCTAACTAGATAAATATGCGGGCTTATATTATCAATAGGTAATTGACAAGCCTCGTAAAGTAGCATTAAGCGTTCAATCCCGAGCCCAAAACCAATTGCTGGTGTTTTATGTCCGCCTAATGATTCAACCATGCCATCATAGCGTCCACCACCACAAATAGTACCTTGTGAGCCTAATTTAGTCGTAACCCACTCAAACACAGTTCGCGTATAATAATCCATTCCTCTCACAATTCGATGATTAATTGTATAGGGGATATTTAGCGCATCTAAACGCTTGCAAACTCCATCAAAGTGATCTTTTGAAGACTCATCCAAATAATCAATCAAAGTTGGTGCATTTTCAAGCATGGATATCATTGCTGGATTTTTAGAATCTAAAATACGTAAAGGATTTGTGCTCAAGCGCCGAATGCTATCTTCATCAAGCAGTTCCTTATGCTCATCAAAATAAGCAAGGAGGGCTGCTTTATGCGCTTGTCGCGACTCAGCTTCTCCCATTGAATTTAATTCCAATGCAATCACATCAGCAAGCCCTAAACGCTGCCATAAACGATAGGTCATTGCTAGAATTTCAGCATCAATCTCAGGACCTTCTACCCCAAATACTTCAACATCAGCTTGATGGAACTGGCGATAACGCCCAAGTTGCTTTTTTTCATGCCGAAACATAGGTCCTATATGCCACAGCTTTTGAATTTGATGATAAAACAAGCCATGCTCAATCCCAGCACGCACGATTCCAGCGGTACCCTCAGGTCTTAAAGTAACACTCTCACCATCTTTATCGATAAAGGTATACATTTCTTTTTCAACAATATCCGTAACCTCACCTATCGATCGATTAAATAAGCGTGTGGATTCTAAAAGATTTGGGCGAATTTCCTTATAATTATATTCTATAAATATTTCACGTAAGTGGCGTTCTATTGTTTGCCATAATCCGCTTCTTTCAGGTAGCCAATCATCCATGCCTTTCAGGGATTGAATCTTTTTACTCATAATTACCACTCTTTTAAATTTTTTAATTGTTTTCTGTTTTTTCGCCAATAACGATACGCCGTACCGTTAATCTTTCTGATGACTTAATAAGTTTCTCAACAAAATCCTCATTATTATAAATCATACTCGTTACTGTTTTGGAGTCGCCAAATTTTATCGTATAAGGTGGAGTGCCCTCAATTGTATAAGTTTTGCCTGCGCGTAAAGTTTCAAATAGGATTCTCTTGCCTGTTTGATCCCGAATCTCAGTCCAATTATCCCCATCAACAGTGATAACTAGTAAACCTTTATTCAAGCTATTAGAGTTATTATATTTCTCATTTTGGCGCACAATTTCGGTTAAATCTGGTGTATTTAGTGGCTCTTTAAGAACTAATGGTAGTTCATTATTTAAAGTAGGATTAGCTATTTGATTTTCAGCGGTAGTCTGCTTAGCAAAATCAACAGGAACATTGATATTATTATTGTTATTGTTGTTGTTATTGTTATCATTATTTATATTATTGCTATTTGCATTTTGCTGAATATTTTCTAGGGATTTAGGTGCGCTATCATTCAAATTATAGCCCTGATACCAAAAATACCAGACACAAATACCAAGCACGCTTGCCACAAGGGTAACGCCATAATAAAACAAATACGGCTTAGGCTCTACTTTGGGGATAACAATAATTTTAGGATCTACAAGCCCTGTATTAACATTTTTTAATCTATAATCTAAAGCATCGCTATCTAAACTTAAAAACTGAGCATAACGCTTAAGGTAGCCACGTACATAAACCATTGCCCCTGCTTTATCAAACTCATTTTTTTCAAGCGCAATCAAAATAGCTGGGCTAACATTAAGCGCCCGAGACACTTGGGAAATAAGCATATCCTGCTCGGTTCGTGCTTTAAAAAGCTGCTCCCCAATTGATAAATCAGGTATCTCAATTTTCACCTTAGTTTACCCCAAGGAATTGGTTTGATGCTGCTTGGTATTTTTGTAGCATTGCAGGACTACCCGAACGTCTGCCTAATTCCAAGCCTAAACCAAGACTATTATTCGTATATCCATTTATATTATGATATTGATCTAAAGCAGTTTCTGCCCCTGACCAATTGTTAGTTTGACCGAGCACAATTGCTTTTATGAAGTAAGCTTGACCGTAATTTGGATTAATTCTATTCGCCGTCTCAAGGCTTGCAAGTGCAGCTGGATAGGCCCCATTTCTAAGTGAGCATTCAGCAGATGCGGTATATAATCCTGCTTGAGTATTACCTTTACCTGAAGCTGCGACTGTATCTAGAGTTCCACCACTGCAGGCAATACGTGAATAATTGCTATATGCCTCTGCCAAAAGTGGATTTAGCTCAAATGCCTTTTTAAAGTTAGCCGATGCAGCGTCAATACGCCCTCGACCTTGCTCTAATAAACCTAATAAATTATAAGCATTCGGGAATTTTGGATATCTTTTTAAAACAAGTTGGATTTTTTCAAATGCAGCATCAAACTCTTTGGAAGAGTAATAGCTATACGCCATTTGATAGTTTGCACTAGCTGAATTATCAAGCTCACTTTCAGTTATTATTTTATCAGAGTTTTTAGGTGCGACGCGCTTCTTGTTGATACTTGGAGCATCGTCCCTAACTACAATTGTCTCACAGCCAGCTAGCAAGGCGCTTATACACACTATAATTAAAATTTTCTTACACAATTTCTTACACAATAGAGTAGGTTGCATACTCACCTCTTTAAAGATTTAGAGTTAATCAGTCCTGCATAATAACTAATTTATAAACTATTCACACGTTTAGTCTTGTCAAATACTTTTCCAGCTAATTGTCCACAAGCAGCGTCAATATCTTCCCCACGTGTTTTTCGGGTTACAGTTATTAAATTATATTTCATTAAAATCTGTCTAAAGCTATTGATTCTATTATTAGAAGATCTTTTGTATTGTGATTCTGGGAAAGGATTAAATGGGATTAGATTTACTTTTCCTGGAATTTCACGAATTAAATTTGCTAGCGCATGCGCATCCTCATCTTTATCATTAATTCCTTCGAGCATCACATATTCCCATGTGATTTTACGGTGTGGTTTATCATCAATATAGGCTCTACAGGCATCTAGAAGCGTGGCTATTGGATATTTTTTATTGATCGGCACTAATTGGTCTCTTAACATATCATACGGAGCATGCAATGAGATTGCTAAAGAAACATCAACCTCCTCTTTAAGGCGCAATATAGCAGGCACAACCCCTGAAGTTGATAAAGTTACGCGCCGTTTGGAAAGCCCAAAACCAAAGTCATCTAACATAATATTGATCGAAGTCACAACATTATTAAAATTTAACAATGGTTCACCCATTCCCATCCAAACAACATTTGTCACAATTCTATCTGTTGCCGTTCGATCCTCTATCGCATATTCGCCTAATATTTGTTTAGCGAGCATCAACTGCCCAATCATTTCAGCGGCACTTAAATTGCGATTAAATCCTTGCCGCGCTGTTGCACAAAAACTGCACTCTAATGCGCATCCTATCTGGGATGAGATACATAAAGTACCTCGATCATCCTCGGGGATAAATACCATTTCAATTGAATTGCCTGAGTCCATTTGGATCAGCCATTTATGCGTCCCATCTAGTGATGGTTGATCCAAAATTACTTTTGGAAGCGCTAAGCTTGCAATATCTTTTAATTTATCGCGCATAACTTTTGAAACATCAGACATTAGATCAAAATCAAGCACGCCACGATGATATATCCATTTCATGATTTGTATCGTGCGATATGGCTTTTCACCAATAGCTGCGAAAAGCTCGCCTAAGTGCTGCTTAGTTAACCCAAATAAATTTATTTTACCTAAGCTATCTTTTTTAAAAGAGCTTAATTTATCATTTACCTCGAAGCTTAACCTTGCTTGCGGCACTTGATCTTGCTGTATTTGAGAGAGTTCTCGTTCATCTGTATTATCT
>BHEQ01000140.1 GCA_003864535.1 Gammaproteobacteria bacterium | reverse complement strand
ATATAGAATTCTTCTCTAGACTGTGTATCTTCCATTGAAAGTTCATTATAACCCTCTGAGTTAAGGCTTTGCGTGCGGATCACCATTTTAGCTTTAGCAGCAGGTAATTTATACGGCTGCTTATTATGCGCATTATACGCAAGTCCAGTGATAATCGGCTGATCGGGGTCTCCATCTAAAAATGAGACGATTACCTCTTGTCCAACGCGTGGAATACTAACTATCCCAAAACCAGCTCCAGCAGCTGAGTATACTACTCTTAATGGGCATGATCCTCCCTCGTGGCGATCGCTTGAAAATTGCACATAAACGCGCCCAAACTCATCACAATGAATTTCGCTGCCAGAATGACCTACAACCACGGCGGTTTGCGGACCATTTATGTGTTTTTTTGGATGCGGTTGCGGTTTCCATTCTAGATCACTTGGAACTGCGCTAAAAGTATTGCTGTAAGTTGTGCCAACATCGCCTGTCTGCACCATTCGCGGCGATTGTGCTCCAGAATGTTGCACGCTCACAAGCAACCATTCGCGGTTAAAGATTTTTTTAGGATGCTCGCTCATTTCAAAACGATGTCCTGCGCTAAACTGGCTGTAATTGCTGCTTGCGGTGGCAACGCGCGAATTTGAACGCAGATGTTCAATCCGCGTTTGTGCAAAACGTTTGCCCGTCTCATCATTTTTATAGCGTCCAGGATAATCAAAGTGTTGATATTTTCTTTGATAGCTTAAATCATCCGCAGCATCTGCTTTATGTTCCGCTTTGTGTTTTGGTGATTTAAAAGCATAATCTTTTAAAAGCACCGTGCTCGGAGTCATTTGAGTTGTCATAGAAAACTTTCTAATTGCGCACTCTAAAGCCATCCCTCCTGAATTTATATGATAAATAAACTCATCTTTAAGTTTTTTCGTGCCTTCGTTACAATCGGTAAAAACCAAAGTGTCGCCTTCTTCTGAATGCTCGATATAACTGATAATTTCATCTTCTGCGAGAATTCTTTCCATAAGCTCTAGATTTGTCTCATTGTGCTGCATCAAAAACTCAACTGCTGGATAACGGCTCTAAAGCACTGAGAAATTTCTTCAGTAACCGTAAACAACGTTTAATAAGCCTTCAGTGAGATTAGGGGAGCGTAACACAAAATAAAAGTTACGCTTGGAGATATTATCGTTAACAGCATCAAGTAATTGCTCATTAAAAGTTCGATCAAACTGGGATTTATAAGGTTTAACAATCCCTTGTCTTCTATTCATTTCATTCTCATGAAAGCCCATAATAATCCTTTGTTGTTTGGAATAAATTTTACAATTGTCATCTATCGAAAATAATTCACGACAATATCGCCTTGCTTCTTCATGTTAAGTTATTTGTTTAATCACATTTAATTCTTTTCAATGCTCAAAATTTTGTTTGTGCATATTCTGTGATTAGTATTATCAATAATTGCTGTTTCTAGCAAAATGAAGCCATTCCAAATACTCTTGTCTTTGTATAAAAAATTACCTTGTGCGGCAGTAGTACAGCCTTGAGCATCTGTTCACCCCTAAAATATTTCATCATCAGCGGCCTCTAATACATAAAGTGCTGGAGCTATTGGTTTAAGTAGGTTTAACTGAGGCAATTAATTTAGCCCCACAAGCTGTTTTCATACCTTCTAAAACTCTGCCGCCATGCGTAGTTGCGTCACCATAGCATAAATTTTATTTATAGATGTGCCTATTTATATTCTTAGTGCAAAGCATGTAACTAACCTTAGTTATATTTTATATCAGGAGTTGATAGCTAAATCTTGCAAAAATCATGTAAATTTGGCTTATATAAAGTACAATTACTCCTTTTTTATTTTCTTGTTTGATTTTCTTATTTTAACTTTCTTTAGGTATAGTCATGCCAATTTACGTATATCGCTGTGATCTTTGTGCGCACGAATTTGAAGCTTTACAAAAAATTTCTGCAGATCCCCTTAAAAACTGCCCCTCTTGCAGTAAAGATGGCTTGAAAAAGCAAGTTACTGCGGCAGCATTTCGCTTAAAAGGCGGTGGCTGGTATGAATCTGATTTTAAATCAACTAATCAGAAAAATTTAGCCTCATCTGACTCAAGTGCCTCAGGCACAAGTGTCTCAGACACAAGTGCCTCAGGCACAAGCACCGCAGACAAAAGTTCTTCAGTATCAGATAAAAAAGAAACATCTACCAAACATAGCTGTGGCTCTGGCTGCTCCCACGTTAAATAAAATATTTCTATAATTATTTTCTATAATTACTGTATTTAATTTGATTTTACTTAAATGTTCCAAAAAAGGTTTATTCATGCGTACTCATTATTGTGGCTTAGTTTCAGAAACTCTACTAGATCAAACAGTTACTTTAACAGGCTGGGTTCATCGTCGCCGTGATCATGGCGGCGTTATTTTTATTGATATGCGTGATAGAGAGGGCTTAATCCAAGTTGTAATCGCACCTGAAGCTGCTGAAGCTTTTGCTATTGCTGAAAAAATCCGCAATGAATATGTTGTTAAAATCACAGGTTTAGTTAGATTACGTCCCGAAGGTACTGCTAATCCTAATCTTATCTCAGGCAAAGTTGAGGTATTAGGCGCACATTGCGAGATTTTAAATCGCTCTGAACCGCTACCTTTTCAAATTGATGATGAAGGTGCAACTGAAGAGGTACGCCTTAAATATCGCTATCTTGATTTGCGCCGCCCAGAAATGCAAAAACGGATGATGTTACGCTCTAAAGTTGTCCGTGAAATGCGTAATTTTATGGATGATGCTGGCTTTTTGGACATCGAAACACCTATGCTAACTAAAGCAACACCTGAAGGTGCACGCGATTATTTAGTGCCTTCGCGCACGCATCCTGGTGAATTTTTTGCGCTACCACAAAGCCCCCAATTATTTAAACAATTACTCATGATGAGCGGTTTTGATCGCTACTATCAAATTGTACGCTGCTTTCGCGATGAGGATTTACGCGCAGATCGCCAACCTGAATTTACCCAGCTCGATATTGAAACATCATTTTTAAATGAAGATCAAATAACTGATATTGCTGAAAAAATGATGCAACATATTTTTAAACACGCAATTGATGTTGATTTGGTTAGCACATTCCCAAGAATCACTTATGCGGATGCCATGTATAAATATGGCTCAGATAAACCTGATTTACGTATCCCTCTAGAATTTACTGATTTAACCGATGCCTTAAAACAAGTTGAATTTAAAGTGTTTAATGAAGTGGCAAATAATCCACAAGGACGTATTGTCGCTTTAAATGTTGCAGGCGCTGCGGAGAAACTCTCGCGTAAGGAAATTGATGATTTAACTAGTTTTGTTGGACGTTATGGCGCGAAAGGTCTTGCTTATATTAAAGTTAATGCCATTGATGCCGCAAACTTTAATGAGAAAACGCGTGAAGGTTTGCAATCACCAATCGTAAAATTCTTAGATGATGCAAGCTTAAGTGCAATTTTGAGTTTAACAAATGCTAAAAATGGAGATATTATTTTCTTTGGCGCAGATAAAGCTAAAGTGGTTAATGACGCTATGGGCGCATTACGCATTAAACTAGGTACGGATTTAAATATGTTTACCTGCGCTTGGGCTCCATTATGGGTTGTTGATTTTCCAATGTTTGAATTTGATGAAGATGAGCAACGCTACGCGGCGGTTCATCATCCATTTACTGCGCCTAAAGGTTCGGTAGACGCTCTTAAAGATCCTGCCACTGCAATCGCTAAAGCATATGATATGGTGCTTAATGGTACTGAATTAGGTGGTGGCTCAATTCGTATTTATCAACCTGAGGTTCAGTCTGAAGTATTTAGTTTATTAGGAATTGGTGCTGATGAGGCTCAAGAAAAATTTGGATTTTTATTAGATGCGCTTAAATTTGGCGCACCGCCACACGGTGGGATTGCCTTTGGGATGGATCGTTTAATCATGCTCATGACAGGAGCTAAATCTATTCGGGATGTTATGGCATTTCCAAAAACTCAAACAGCAGCATGTTTATTAACCGATGCTCCAGCTGCTGTAAGCGATAAACAACTGCGTGAATTAAGTATTCAGTTAAGGAAAAAAGTTACAATATAAAAATATTCATATTCATATTCATATTCATATTTATATTTATATTAATATTAATGTATTGTATTATTTTTTATTATTTAGATATTAAAATTTAGACGAGGTAACTCAAGCATGGCAGGTCATAGTAAGTGGGCAAATATTCAGCATCGTAAAAATGCGCAAGATTCTAAAAGAGGTAAGGTTTTTACACGCTTTATTCGTGAAATAACCGTTGCGACACGTATGAGCGCGAATGGTGATCCTGCGACTAATCCACGTTTACGCTTGGTTATTGATAAAGCTTTGGGCGCAAATATGACCAAAGATACTATTGAACGTGCGATTAAACGCGGTCTAGGCGGAGAAACTGGTGGTAATTATGAAGAGATTAGGTATGAAGGTTATGGTCCTGGCGGCTCAGCGGTTATGGTTGATTGCCTAACGGATAGCCGCAATCGTACCGCTGCTGAAGTGCGCCACGCTTTTAGTAAATGCAATGGTAATCTTGGTACATCCAACTCGGTTGCATTTCAATTTAATGAAACTGGAATTTTATCTTATCTTACAAATACAGATGAAGACGCAATCACTGACGCTGCAATTGAAGCGGGTGCTGCTGATATTATCGTTAATGATGATCTATCGATTGATGTTTTAACTGAGCCTAATAGCTATGCTGATGTCTACGATAAAATGGTACAAGCTGGATTTAAGCCAGATGAGAGCGAGGTAACCATGCGCGCCGAAAATATGGTGAATATTGAACTTGATGATGCTAAAATGATGATTAAGTTGTTGGATATGTTAGAAAGTTTGGATGATACGCAGAATGTCTACTCGAATGCAGATATCTCTGAAGATGTGCTTAACCAGCTTTAGAAGATGCATGCATGATTATTCTCGGGATAGATCCAGGATCGCGCATTACAGGTTACGGCGTGATCAATTTTAGCGGTAATAAAGCGCATTATATTGATAGTGGTTGCATTAAAATGGATCTTAAAGCGAGTAGCGCATATCGTTTAAAAACTATTTTTGAAGGTATAGATTATTTAATTGGGATATATAAACCTGAACATTTTTCAATTGAGCAGGTATTTATGCATAAAAATCCAAATTCAGCCCTTAAACTTGGGCAAGCACGCGGAGTTTCTTTATGTGTTGCGGCGATGGCAACTCTAGATATTTTTGAATATAGCCCAACTAAAATCAAGCAAACCGTTGTTGGCAATGGGCATGCAACTAAGGATCAAATTAATCATATGGTTTGCAAGATTTTAAATCTTCCTAAAGCTCCACAAACAGATGCAGCAGATGCCTTAGCTATCGCTTTATGTCATGCATTTCATCTACCTTTTTTAAATATCCAAACTAGAGCTAAAACACAAGCCAAAATATAAACCAAAATATAAATAAGCAAGGCACAATTATGATAGGAAGATTAGTTGGTACATTGATTGAAAAAACACCGCAAGGGCGAATTTTATTAGATGTAAATGGCTTAGGTTATAATGTTGATA
>BHEQ01000139.1 GCA_003864535.1 Gammaproteobacteria bacterium | reverse complement strand
CAAAGCGTCCAATACGTCCAAAGCCATTAATACCTACGCGAATTGCCATAAGATTTTTCTCCTAAATTATTAACAAAAGTTAGTTTGTGGGGTGAAATAAAAATTTAAATTAAAGCGTATCTTAAAAACAAATAATTCTAAAACAAATAAGTTTATTTTATTATGGCTTAGATCAAGTTTGCTCTTTAAAGCTGTAAATTAATTAAGCATATCTTGTTATAAACTCAACTAACAATGATACAGGGCGTGCTGTTGCACCTTTTTCTTTACCTGATTTCCAAGCAGTTCCTGCAATATCTAAATGCGCCCAAGGATATTTTTTAGCAAAACGAGATAAAAAGCATGCCGCCGTGATTGAACCACCTGCACGCCCACCTATATTCGCCATATCTGCAAAATTAGAATCTAATAAAGGCTGATAATCATCAAAAATTGGTAACTGCCAAACTTTATCATCAGTTTTTTGTCCGCAAGAAATTAATATATCTGCAAGTGATTGATCATTTGAGAAAAGTCCTGAGCAGGTATTGCCTAAAGCGACAATAATTGCACCTGTTAAAGTTGCAATATCAACCACAGCTTTAGGGCTATATTTTTCAGCGTAGGTTAAGGCATCACATAAAATTAAGCGTCCTTCTGCATCTGTATTTAAAATTTCAATAGTTTGCCCAGACATGCTCGTTACAATATCACCAGGTCTTGCCGCGCTTCCTGATGGCATATTTTCAACAGCAGGAATAATTGCGACAACATTTGCTTTTAAATCCATGGTTGCAATTGCTTTAAACACTCCTAAAACACTTGCAGCACCGCACATATCGTATTTCATCTCATCCATGCCTTCACCAGGCTTAAGAGAAATACCACCGCTATCAAAAGTTACACCCTTACCAACTAAAACAATAGGCTTGTCTTTGGATTTACCATTCATGAACTCTAAAACAATGAGTTTTGGTTTCTGTTCAGATCCTTGTGCCACAGCTAAGAGAGATCCCATGCCAAGCTTTTTCATTTGACCGCGATCTAAAATTTCACATTTAATTTTAGGATGATCTTTAGCAAGTATTTCAGCCGCTTTTGCAAGATTTTCAGGGTTCATAATATTTGGGGCACAATTGCCTAAATCTTTAGTAAGATTCATGCCTAAAGTTAAAGCTGCACCTTGTTTTACTGCAATTAGAGCCTCTGCATGGGTATCTTTATGAACTAAGAAGCTAATTTCTGTGATTGAGTTTGGCTTAGGTTTTGTGCTTTTAAACTCCGTAAATCGATATACAGCGTGTCCTATCATTTCAATACTTGAATTTATCAAGCTTGAAAATGAAATAGTTGTGTCTGCACATTCTGGAGCAAAAAAACTAATTTGCTTGATATTTTCTTGAGAAATAGCCTTCATTGCTGTTGCAATTGCAGCTTTATATTTTGTATGATTAAACTCTTTTTTAGCACCCAAGCCGACAAGCAAAATTCGTGCAGCTTTAACACCGTTTAGATTTAACAAAGGCAGAACGCTATTATGCTTTCCCGTAAAATCACCTTGTTTATTTAAGCTATTAATTTGCCCACCAAGAGCTTTATCTAAGCTTATGATCATACTCTGGTCATCTTTTTCATACATAGGTAAAATCAAATAATCTGTAATAATACTCGCAAGATCTTTACTAATAACGGTTGTATATTTCATGATTGCTCTCTTTTTTGGGTTATTTTATGAAACTAAAGTTATTTATAGTATTGATCATGTAATTATTAATTTGATCAATATAGTAAATATGGGTATTTAAAAGCGTGTTTCTATATATGCTTGCGCAAGTAAGCTTTCTTGCCAAATAGCCCATTTTTGAGTCGCTTTTTTGCGAAATAACATCTCACGCGCAGTACTACGCACCATTTCTTGCGTTTGTGCACCATTACGCCGCTCAGTAACTTTAATAAGATGATAACCAAACGGAGTTTTGACCACTTCACTTAAAACATTAAGCGCAAGACGATCCATAGCTGTATCAAATTCAGGGGTTAACTGACCTTTAGTAGTCCAGCCTAAATCGCCACCTTTTGCCGCAGATCCTGGATCATCTGACTGAGCCCTTGCAATCTCATCAAAAGATTCACCACCAATGATGCGTTCACGTAGGCGCTTAATTCTAGCGTTAGCTGCTTGATCACTTAAATCTTTACTAATCCGCACCAAAATATGCAGAGCTTTAGTTTGTTTGATTTCAGATTTTTGTAATTGAACCAAGACGTTTTTAAATTCAGCACTATGCATATATAAATCAAGCTCAGTATCAGAAATATTAACACTTTGCATCACGCTATCACGGATACGTGCAGATGAGATTTGCCTACGAATATTTTCTCTAAAAGAATCAAAGCTTTGTCCTGTGCTAGCTAAGTATTGCTTTAGCATCGCCACAGTTGCCTTATTATTACGTGCAATATCTTCAATGGCACTATCAACCTCTTCATCTGAAATTTTTATGCCATTACGTTGGGCTAATTGGCTTTTGAGGCGTTCAAGAACGATCACATTAACAATATCCTCACGAGCCGCAGCATCAAGAGTGCGCCCAGAGCTTACATATTGCCCTCGTGCTTGAGCCACAGCTTGGCGCCATTCTGAGAAAGTAATGACATCATTATTAATTACAATAGCAATACCATCAATAATTGGTGTACTTTTACTCTGTCCTTGTGCACTATGATTAAATCCAAAGCTTAATAGGAGCAGGAATAAGACGTTAGTAGCTTTCATTTGGCAGATCCATTTCAATCAGAAAATTAGCGCACATCATAACAGAAAATAATTATTCACCCAAACTCACAGAGCATTTTTATATTCTTTAAGCTTTGGATCTAGTTTTAAGATTTTAGCTCTAACCTATAGCAAATCTAGATTAAATCTAGATTAAATATAAAGTAAAATGTAATTCTTTTTTAAATAACATGATATACTTAGCGTGTTAACCTATATAACTTATTAATAAATATACTATTTATTAAACAAACTATCTTTTTTTATTGGAATCAGGAAACATATATGAAACATAGCAAAACATTAAAACTGGCTATTTTACCCGCAGCTATTTTACTCCTTGCCGCTTGTGGCGAAACAGATATTGAGAGCTCGGTTTATAATAATCCGCAAGAATGCTCGGAAAATATGGATGCAGCCATTTGTAATGAAGCTTTTAAAGAAGCGCAAATCGCAAATGCAACTGAAGCGCCTAAATATAGCACCGTCAAACAGTGTGAAATAGAGCATGGTGTAGGCAAGTGTGAGCAAAATGCACAATCAGGTGGGAGCTTTTTTATGCCAATGATGATGGGATATTTAATGAGTTCAGCTTTTAGAGGAGGTGCTGGTGGCAATAATTCCAAGGCATTATATTCTAGAGCAGGTTCAAGCAATCTTAGCACTGCTGGCGGCACAAGCGTTTCAGGAACTGGTAAAACAAAAGTTTCCCCAAGTGCATTTAAAAGCACCCCAGCAACTGTTAATCGCAGTGGTTTTGGTCAAAGTGCCAAAGCTAAAAGCACAGGTGGTTAGATTAAGCGCATAAATTATCTTAATTATTTACTAAAAGCCATTAAATTAGTGGCTTTTTTTGCATTATCAATTTGCATTACCAATTTACATTATCAAAAGGTATATTATGCAACGTATTTCCTCAAAAGTTAGACCTAATTTAGATCAGGTCGCTAAAGAAAATGGCTTTGAATTTCATGTAATTGATAATGAAACTTATTGGGATGAATCCCATTACTATCAATTTACACTCAATCAAATTGAAAATGATATTGAAGACCCAACTGCTGAAATTCATGCAATGGCGATGGATTGCGCTGCTGAGGTATTTAAAGATGAGCAGCATTTACAAACTTTAGGATTGCCTTTTGCCTATTGGGATTATGTCGCGAATAGCTTTAAACAAAAAGAACCTTTTTTATATGGACGGATTGACTTAGCTTATAATGGCACAGGTCCTGCTAAGCTTTATGAGTTTAATTACGATACCCCAACTTCTTTGTATGAGGCCGCATATTTTCAGTGGCTTTGGCTTGAGGATGCTAAAAAAAGTGGTTTGTTAGCAGAAAATACAGACCAATATAATTTAATTCAAGAAAAATTAATTGAGCGTTTTGCAAGTATTAACCCAGATAAAACCATGTATTTTGCATCGACACGAGGTCACAATGAAGATATTGGAACAACAGAATATATTCGTGATTGTGCTACTCAAGCAGGTTTAACCACACAATTTATTTGCTTGGAGGACATTGGTTTAGATCAATCTGATCAATTTATTGACCTTGACTATCAACAAATAAACCATATTTTCAAGCTTTATCCTTGGGAGTTTATGTTTGAAGAGGAATTTGCAAGCTTCTTGCCGCTTTCAAATACCCGTTGGATCGAGCCTTCATGGAAATGGGTTTTAAGTAATAAAGGCTTTTTAGCATTTTTATGGCACAAAAACAAAGGTCATCCTAATTTATTAGAAACGCATATTGAAGATAATTCGCAATCTCAAGTAGCTTCTGGTTGGGTGCGCAAGCAGTTTTTATCACGCGAGGGCGCAAACATCACTTTAAATGCAGGCAGTGGGAAATATTTAGTTGCTGATGGTCCTTATGCTGGGAATAAAACAATCCGCCAAGCTTGTCATTTACTCCCTGATTTTGATGGCAATTTCCCTGTTATTGGGAGTTGGGTTGTGGGTGATGAGGCTGTAGGCATTGGTATCCGTGAGGATTTAACCCTAATAACTCAAGATACTTCAAGATTTGTACCGCATTGTATTATTGATTAAGTTAAAGCTCCCCCCTAAATCCCCTTGCGAATGTGAGGTTGGGAGGGGCTTCTTTAGCTGCACAGTAGTCACCTAATTTTTATAGCTTGGACTGGGCCTTATCAATCGCTTTAATTATACTTCCTGCGGTTAGTTTAAATGTTGGTGAGATATTCATACCTGCACTTTTTAGTCCTTTTGCCGTCCATTTATTACAAGTATTTAGAATATAATAAGAGCCAATTGCTTTATAAAACTGACTATCTCCATAAATTCCATTACCAACGGGCAAGATATTTCCATACTGATCGCGGGCAAAACTACTCACAATAAATTCGATTAATCTTTGATATTGATCTAAATCTAAAAAGATCGTTTGCACGTGGCTCTCGCTAAAATAATTTCCAATATCTTCAGGCACATTAACTGCATGAATTACAGTTGATGTTGGTAATAGCATTGCTTGGAGTGCAAGCTTAGCGGTTATTTTTGGGGCTTTATAAAAACCTTCATCGCCCCAACCAAACTCAATATAATTCAAGTCAAAACGATCTTTTAGCTGAGGAAGATACTCTGCGATATCAGAATTTTTAATAACAAAGCCAGTATGCCAACCATGGCTAACCACATAAACAGGCACTTGCAGTGCGGCAAGCACCTGCTGTTCTGCGAGCACTTGCTGTGCTGCCAGAGCTATCGGTGTCACAGGTTTTTGAGAAATAACATACGGCTTATTGGCACATCCACCCAAGAATAATATTAAAGATATGATGATACCGTTAAAAGAAGTGAATTTAATATTTTTAAATGACATGTATGTAATCTTCTTCAATAAGTATGGGTTAAGC
>BHEQ01000138.1 GCA_003864535.1 Gammaproteobacteria bacterium | reverse complement strand
ATTTAACAGTATTTATAAGAATGTGAATATAATTAGCTGTTATAATCAAATATATGCAAAAAAATCAATCTCTGCTAGTCAGATCACTTAAAAAATAATGAGTAATGAGCACTATATGAAAGAAATAACTTCTACTATTATTTTAATCGAAGATGATAAACATAATATTGAAACATTACGCAACATGCTCCGAACAGGCGGAGTACTGGTAGATTTGCAAATCGTCTCGCGTGCGCGCGAGCTTACGACTAAATATAAAAATGGCTGTGATTTAATTATCATAAGCTCCAACACAACGCTAATTGCACTCGATGAGATTAAGTCTATTGTAAATGATGAGAATGCACCTATTTTATGTTTAGGAAAAAATGACGCGGACTTGCCTTCAGCTTTTATTAAAAAAGGTGCGGTTTATTTTGCGCATGAAAGTGATAATGAATATGTTGTTTATGTTATTCAAGAATGTATCAAGCATACCCGTGGCACTCGAGAATTAGAGGCTGCGAAGATAAATATTAAAAATATATCTAAAAGATCAAATGAATTAATTTCAGAAACCCTGCAGCCAATTGCATATTTATCGAGTGGTTTTTTTACTTTCACAAACGAAGCCTTTAAGGATTATTTTGGTGCTCAAGCAATTGAAGATAGCTTAAGTTTTGCTGATTTTTTAAGCACAAGTGAGCAAAAAAAATTCTTAAGCAGTATTAAAAAAGTCGGAAAAACACAAGCATCTTTAGATATACAGCTAAGTATTGATAATCCTAATACACAAAAAACAGAAACTCTTAATATAGCTTTAGAACCAATCACATATGAAGGTGAAGCTTGTGTAAAACTACTAATTGTCCAAGATAACAATAATCTAGCAGAGATAAATAACGAGGTTAGCGAGATCAATGAAGAGCTTAACAAAGAACTTGATGAAGCTACCAACAAATTAGATAAAAAAGAAACTGAACTAACTCGGTTGCAAGCTCTTTTAGACAAGTCACAAAAAGATTTAAATGCTAGTTTGAAAAAAGCGAAAGCCGATACATTAAAAGCCGATTTAAAAGCAGATACATCAAAAGAAGATACTTTAAAAACAGATAATAGCTTAACTGAGCTTAATAAAGAGTTAGATGAAAAAGAAAAACAACTAATCCAGTTACAAGCTCTTCTTGATAATTTACAAAAAGATTCAGATATTAGTTTAAAAAAAGTCATGGATGTAGAGGCACGCGAATTAGCGATTAATATGAATTGGGAGCGTAAATATGAGACTGTATCTTTAGCGCTTAAAAAAGCGACAATTAGTCTTAGCGATAAAAAAACTCCACTTGGGATCGAAGCTTCAACAGGTTTTGTCTATCAAAAACGTTTGGATTATTTCCATAAAATACAGAAGGATGATAAAAAACAGGCTTGGTTTGTATTGTTTAACTTAACTGATTTACGCTCAATTTGGCGGCGTTACGGCTCTGATGTAAGCGATAGATATATGTCAAATCTGGTTAATATGCTCATAGAGTTACAAGGCGATGCACAGTTTATTGAATACGCAGATACGGGCTTATTAGCATATTTTTCTGAGCGTGATCTCCAAACGATTAATACCCTAACCGATGCTTTGCGTAGCCAAATAGATGGCTTTTCACAAGTTCTGGAAAATGGAACAAAACTATTTTCTAGATGCAAATCAGAAGTTCTTTCTATTTCCAATAGCTCAGAGCCTCTCTTAAAAGGTTTAGCTGAGCTTGAATTTAAGACAGGACTCTTTGGGAACATGTCTCAAGATAATGATAGTCTTATGAATATCGACGAAGATACTGATGTTGATAATATAATATTTAACGAGATGGGACTAGCGCTAGAAGCTAAGCGTGCCCAATTAACCTTTATACCCATCGCCAGATTTGGGAGTATCGACAACAGCACTGCAGTGCAGACACAAGTTGAGTATTATATGGCTGGTGGGCGTTTAATGAATTTGGAAAATGAAGAGATTGAATATAAAACAAATCAAGTTTCAGATATAACTAATTCTTGTTTATTTAAGCTGGATCAATGGATTATTGAAAATCTTATCCAAACATTGGCGCAGATAGATGAGCCAAATAAATGTATATTAATTAATCTGTCCCTAAGTAGTGTCACTGAGCAAGGATTTGCCCAATGGCTAGTTGCGATCGCGAGTAAACCTAATTTTCCAGCAAAACATTTAGCGTTTGGGGTGTCAGAACATATATTTAAAAATTATAATGAGCGTGTCCTTGCTTTATTTGAGATTATTCGAAAATTAGGTGTAAAGATATGGATAGCAGGCTTTGCGGGAGAAAATGTTTCATTATTTGTACAAAATAAATTTGATATAGTCATGATTTCAGAGCGTCTTATCAATCGGGTCAGCCGCTCTCGCGATTCACAATTAAAATCCCAATTTAAAGATATTATAGATGATTTAAATAAAAGTCATATCACTGCAATAGCCGCAGGAGTAGATGCTCCAGCGCAAATGGCACTGGTATGGGAGTATAATATTCCATTGGCACTCGGCAATATGATTAGCCATAGAATTGACCGAATGAATTTTGATTTTTCTTCTATGCTTGTTTAAGGAATATTTAATCCATGCCTAAGAAAAGCGCATCGTTATGGATAGTCTTAAAATACTCTGCAAATAGTGATGTATTAAGCAGATTTATGGCAGCATTACTTAAGTCTGAAAGTCAACTTTCGCAATTTAATCAGCATGTTCTTGCTGATTTTAATGTAGTTATGGCGGATGTTACTGGACTTTGGAATCATTTAGCAATTTTAGAAATCTCGCTTAGTCATTTTAAAGAAGAAGATGATATTGAGTGTTCATTTGGGCGCTATGAACAGAAAATATTAAGTAGTGAAATAAGCTATGAGTTTGAACTAGTTGTATTTAATCAAGCTGGTGCGCTTAGTAGCGTGCTAACATTTTTTACAAATCATGCGCGGATATTAGAGTGCGCCAGCAAGCAATTTACGGCACGCTACACCAATGAAACTATGCAAATTATTAAGCTAATTGTCTCAATTAATGGAATTGAGTCAATTTCTTATTTACGCGATCAGTTCTCTGATTTTTGTGATGAGCATAATTTTGATGCCGTCCTTGAACCAATTAAATATTAAAGCATATATTAAATTTATTGCCTGATTACAAGGCACTCTACATCTTTAGCTTTGAGCTTTGAGCAAGCATTTGCGGCAGATTGTTGATTAAATGTATCAATCAAAGCTCGATGATAACCATTTTGAAGAGATGCTACTCGCGCCCGACCTTTACCTAAGATTTTAATGGCTGAATGTGACTGAGCTTGGGCATTTTTATATTCTTTAAAAGAACCAACCTGTATGGAATATTTAGCAGAACTTTGGCTGCTAGCTTTTGGTGGCTGAACCTGATTTTTTGTGGGTGGCGTGATAGCAGTTTTCACCTGCTTTTTTATGGGTGGTGTGATTGCTGTTTTTACTTGCTTTTTTTGGGTGGCTTTTTGTGCATCTATTTGTGCTTGGACACTTGGGTGCACCACAATAATATCAGGATTAACCGCAATATCAATCCGCATCTTTTTATTGCGTGAGTTTAAAAGAACCTCAAATGATTTATCTAAAATAAGCGTCATAAACTCATCACGATCCTTAGCTGTTTTCCCTCCAAAAACAACACCAATTATGCGTTTATTGCTGCGTGTAGCTGTTGTAATTAGGTTAAATCCAGATAAGCGAATATAGCCTGTTTTCATGCCTGTTGCACCATAATAATCACGCATAACCCGATTATGAGTTTCCGTTACTTTATCATTATAAACAAAGCTTGTTACTGAAAAATTATGAAAATACTTAGGGAAATCTTTTTGGATTCTACTTGCAAGAATTGCCATATCATGCGCGGTGGATAATTGTTTTAAGCTCGGTAAGCCATGTGAATTGGTGAAATTTGTTTGCTGTAAGCCTAATTTTTTTGCCATATTATTCATTTGGATAACAAAAGCATCCTCTGAGCCACTGAGTTTTTCTGCGACCGCTACAGATACGTCATTAGCAGATTTTACCACTAATATTTTAATAGCTAATTCTAGGGGGATCGTCTCCCCAAGCTTTGCGCCAAGCTTTGAAGGCTGCTGACTTACCGCTTTTTGAGAAAAAACGATAGAAGTATTTAAGTTTACCTGACCATGTTTTAGAGCATCAAAAATCATATAAAGCGTCATAACTTTAGTTAATGAGGCGGGGTAACGTGCTTCATTGGAGTTGTATTCATACAAAATGCGCCCAGTATCTGGCTCTATTACTAGAGCTGAAAAGCCCGTATTGGCATAGGTTAATCCAGCAAGTAGCGGCATAGAAATAAGTGCAATTAAAATTGCAGCAAAAAAATTGGTTAACCGAGAAATATAAGACTTCATATTGCTACCTTTCCTTTAAGTTTCGGGTGAGATTGATAGTTTTGAATATTAAAATCAGCATAATTAAACTCAAAGATATCTTTAATATCAGGATTAAGCACAAGAGTTGGTAAAGGCAGTGGCTTGCGCTCTAATTGAATATTTGTTTGCACAAAATGATTGGCATAAAGATGGCAATCACCACCAGTCCAAATAAAATCGCCCACTTTTAAGTTACAAGCCTGCGCAATCATGTGCGTTAATAGAGCGTAACTTGCAATATTAAAAGGCACACCTAAAAAAACATCCGCCGAGCGTTGGTATAACTGGCAAGAAAGAGTTTGATCAACAACATAAAATTGGCAAAGTAAATGGCATGGTGGCAATGCCATTTTAGATATTTCGCCAACATTCCAAGCACTTAAGATTAAACGTCTCGAATCTGGATTCGTTTTTATTTGGTCAATTAAAATACTTAGTTGATCTATTTTAGAGCCATTATTTGCACTCCAAGAACGCCACTGAGCTCCATAAATTGGACCTAAATTGCCATTTTCATCAGCCCATTCATCCCAAATTCTAACGCCATTTTGATTTAAATAAGCGGTATTGGTATCACCTTTTATAAACCATAAGAGTTCATGAATGATTGATTTTAAATGCAGTTTTTTGGTAGTAACCATCGGGAAACCATTATTTAAATCAAAACGCATTTGGTGGGCAAAAATAGAGCGTGTACCTGTACCGGTACGGTCGGATTTATCCTGCCCAGCATTTATAATTAATTGCATTAAATCAAGATATTGCTTCATGATGCAGCCTTTGTTTTAGTATCACAATACGCATATGCGATAAATATTGCGCCAATTATAAGCATAGGCAAGCACAAGAGCATTCCGCGGGTTAACCAGCCAAAGGCGATAAAGAGATTATTATCAGGCTCTCTAAAAAATTCTACAATAAATCTAAAAGCTCCATAGCCGATAAGAAAGACTCCAGATACTGCGCCTGTAGGTTTTGGTTTTTTGCTATAAATCCAAAGAATTATAAACAAAACTAAGCCTTCCAAGAATGCTTCATACAATTGTGATGGATGGCGCAAATTAAGATTTATATTATCCCCAAGTTTATTCGCAAGTTGCTTGATTTGCTCTGCATTACAAGAATTAAGGAGATTAACATCTGGTGCATATTTAAATATAAACCCCCAATCGCTACAAGTTGAGCGCCCCCACAACTCTCCATTGATAAAATTACCAATACGCCCAAAAAGCAGGCCTAAAGGAATAGTTGGTGCGATAAAATCAGATACTTCAAAAAAGGTGCGCTTATTTTTACGGGCATAATA
>BHEQ01000137.1 GCA_003864535.1 Gammaproteobacteria bacterium | reverse complement strand
GTATGGTCATCTAGCATCACTTCAATTACCACGTGACTGCTTTATGATATTTACGCAAATCTTATCACTTTGCGTATTGCTACACCGAGAAGACCTATTATGTTACTTTGAAGAGTCTTGTTATTATGCCTTTGACCGTAATGTCGCGTCAGGCTTTTGCACAAACGTTGAGTATGAATGGTTGTATCGATTTGCTGAGCGTTATTATCCTAAAATGATTAAAAAGCTCCCTTCTTTAAAAGAAGATTTAAAAGCAGAACGAAATGGAGTTATAGGGAGAAAGCCCTATATTTATGGTTTTCTTTTAGGAATTATAGAAACAGAAGACCCTAAATTACGCAGTAAGCTATTGGACAGATTTTGTAAGCGTTGGCATAACTCGCTTAAGACTCCAGCTAGCTCACTTAGCGAATTTTCATATTATAATCGTCACCAATTTTATGAAGATGAGTCTGCAGGTCTTTGGGCATTTGAAGCTAATTTGATGGCATATCTTTATAATATTGATGATAAGAAAATCAAACACATGACTTATTGCCATGAACTAACCGCATTTGCACGTGAATTTAAACCACCTACTTGGCAAAATAAATGTATTCTAAAGTTGTCAAGCTATTTTAAATAAAAATGATGTTTATATATATTAGCGGGACTTCTATAAATTAGATTTTTCAAGGCTTGCGATATTATTACTAAATTCCCCTTAGCATGTGGGACTTTTAAAGCTTTTTCTCTGTAAAGGTATGCTGGGATTTTTAGTGCCTAAAATTATTGTTTGGCGAATTATTAATAAGGTAATTAATGATAATTATCAGTATGCTGATTGTGGATGTTTTATAAACTTAAGAGTAGGCTTTTTATTTTATAATTTATGCAATCAAGTATAGACAATTAGACTACAATTAGGATACATTTGTAATATATTTATAGATGCATTATAAATGTGCTGTAGATACTTACATAAGGACACATCTATTAATAGCAACTATTCAAAATAGCTGTTTTAATTAAATTAATGACTTATATTGTTAATTTACTATAAATTATAAATAAATAGATGTGCCCATAAGTGTACTTACTAAAAACCGATTTTTATTTTATTTATTTATAAGGGTAATTATGTCAAGCAAAGAAATCACAAGCACAGATAATATTATTGAAGATAAAGTAGGTATTGGTGCTTATATAGCACTATTTCTTGCCGTTATATTTTTCTCTGGAATCACCGTTAGCGACTTTACAAAAAATATAGCTGCGACAAGTGTTACTTATTTCTCACCATTACCTGCACAAGATACTATTGATGAATCTGCACAGATTTTGATTGCTACAAATAAAAAGAATATAGAACGCACGCATGAGATTTTAAGTGTTTTTGATTTTAATACCTTAAATGGCAAATTTGGAACATTAATCTCATCCGCCGTATTATCTGAAGATGGTAAAAAAATTGAGACTAAACGCAGTAACTTCACTGGTAGTGATGGTGTTGGCGCAAGATCTGGCTTTATGTTTGCATTAAGCTTAATTCCTACCGTTATGTTTGCTCTAGGAATGGTCGCGGTAATTGAACATTACGGAGCCTTAGATGCGATGCGCAAGATTTTAAGTGCAGTATTAAGACCTCTTCTTGGTGTCTCAGGAGAAACTGGGCTTGCCTTAATTGCAAGCTTGCAAAGTACTGATGCAGGAGCAGGTATGACCCGAACCTTGGCAGATAGTGGACATCTAACAGAAAAAGAGAAAAATGTATTTACTATGTTTCAATTCTCTGCTGGTGCGCCAATTAGCAACTTTCTCTCTTCTGGTGTCGTGTTACTTGCATTAACTAATACCGCAGGTGATAAAATCCCAACCTCCATTGGAATGTGTCTCTTAGTCATGTTTGTCATGAAATTTTTTGGCGCGAATCTTTTTAGATTGTATTTACATTTAACTGAAAAAGATGATGTAAAACCAACAAAAATTTAAGAATAACCATAATCTCAAAATAATTCTATTTATAAAATAGACTTTAAATATTTAAGGAAATCCCAATGTCAGAAAGTAAAAAAATTGTAGAAAAAAAATTAGTCACCGATGTTTTTATAGATGGTGCCAAAAAGGGCTGGGAGATTGCAATTAATAGCACATTACCTAATCTTATCATGGCATTTGTTATTATTTATGCTTTAAGTCTTACAGGAGCACTTGATTTACTTGCGTTTATATTTAAGCCTGTCATGGCAGTTTTTGGCCTCCCAGGTGAGGCTATGGTTGTGCTGCTAACTACAGTTTTATCAATGGGTGGCGGCGTTGGTGCAGCAGTTACTTTATTTGCAAGTGGCAGCCTCTCAGTTGAGAATATTGCGGTAATGGCTCCTGCAATGTATTTAATGGGGGCTAAGATTCAATATCTTGGGCGAATATTAGGTGTTGTCGGCATAAACATGAAATACCTTCCAATTATGCTTTTAATTTCAGTAATTAATGCCTTTATTTCAATTTGGATAATGAATTTATTAGTTTTATAGTTAATGCAACAAAATCAAACGAATAGTTATCAATAATCAATACAAAAAGAGAGATATATAATGATTAAGCAATTTTTAAGTGAATTAGAACCATTAATTAATATTGACTGTGGCAGCTTAAATCCACAAGGGATTAGTGCTGTTGCGGATTTGATGCAAAAAAAATATGAGTCGATAGGCTGGCATGTAGAACGTGCTGATTTTGGCTCTAAAACTGGACATGGCTTAAGAATCACGAATAAGCCTGATGCCAACGCTTATGATCTTGTTCTAATTGGGCACTTAGATACCGTATTTCCTGATGGAACAGTAGCGCTACGCCCAATGTCGGTTAAAGGTGAGCGGGCTTATGGTCCTGGCGTTGCGGATATGAAATCAGGAGTATTATTAATGCATTTTGCATTACGTAATCTTGATCCTAAAGTGTTAGATAATCTCTCAATTTGTGTACTATTAAATCCAGATGAAGAGATCGGATCTATCTACTCGCATGAATGGATTGGCGAGCACGCGAAAAAATCTAAATGTGTTTTAGTTTGCGAATCAGCACGTATTGATGGATCATTAGTTAAGGCACGTAAAGGTGTTGGTGAGTTCTATCTTAATTTTAAAGGTGTTCCAGCACATGCAGGTAATGATCCGCAAAAAGGGCGTTCAGCTATTTTAGAGATGGCACAATGGACAGTTGCGCTCCATAGTTTGAGCGATTTTGAAAAAGGTACAACCTTAAATGTTGGTATAGTTTCAGGCGGCACAACAAGCAATACAGTGCCAGAACATGCTCAAGCTAAGTTAGATATCCGTTTTTGGGATAATACCGAGTTTGATCGGATCGAAGCGATATTACACAAAATGCAAAGCGCACCTTTTATCACAGGGCTTAGTATTGAAATTAAACGAGCTGCGCATAAACCTGCAATGTATCCAAGTGCTGCCACAGAGCTGTTAATGCGCGTGATTGAAGAGGCGGGCACAAAAGTTGGAATTGACATAAAATGGCAAGCAGTTGGCGGCGGCTCAGATGCTAACTTTACGGCAGCTTTAGGCATTCCATCTCTAGATGGTTTAGGGCCGATAGGCGGCTGTTTCCATAGTGAAGATGAGTATCTGGAGCTTGCAAGCATAGAGCCACGCATAAAATTATTACAAGAAATTATAAATAAATTGTAAAAAATTATGTAACTACTTAGCTGCAAACGCCATTAAGTTAATAATCTAAAAGAACCCCTCTCAATCTCCCTTGCACAGGGGAGAATCCTTAAAAGTCCCTCCTGCTAAGCATAGGTATCTACACAATTTCTCGGTTGAAATTCCCCTCCTTTGGAGGGGTGTCCCGCAGGGACGGGGTGGTTTTTAATATAAGTGACCACCCCGTCAGGCTACGCCTGCCACCCCTCCATAGAGGGGAATTTTTAAGCTCCTCCCATACTAAGGCATAGGCATCTACACAACTTGTAGTAATCTAATAGTATCAATAGCGTATACCACTATTCCTATCGTAATTAACAATATGATTATGTTTATTTATTTGCACTTGTGTAGATACCTGTGCCTGCTAAGGGGGGATTTAGGGGGGAATAGTCAATATTATGCTATGTTTTAACTTAGGATTGCCGCATAAATTGCGGTAAATCCCCATAATATCCCATAGCTACTTTTGCGAGAGTATTTTTAAAAGGTGGTAACTTATCCGCGATTGTAAGACCTAAATTGCGCGTAAATTGAAAAACAGGATTTTGCACGGTCGAGCTGCGTTTAAACATATCCATTGCTCCCATAATCAAAATATTATGTGCATATCTGCGCCTTTCATATCTTTGTAAAACATGTAAATCTCCTAGAAATTCACCTTTACCACGTGCGTTAATCAGCTCTTCTAATAATGTCGCCGCATCCATAAAACCTAGATTAACTCCAAGCCCTGCAAGTGGATGAATATTATGCGCAGCATCGCCAACTATAACCATATTTTTCTTAGCATATTTTTTTGCATGATTTAAACGCAAAGGGTATGCGCCCCAATGAGCTTTAGAATCGAGCTCACCTGTAATTGTGATCTTTCCAAATCTCCCCGCAAATGCATCTTCAAGTCTTTGTTCAAACTCTAATTTAGACAAGCCGAGCAGTTGATCAGCCTCTGCATGTGTCGTATGCCATGCTAAAGAACAACGTCCGTCTGCGAGCGGTAATAAGGCAATTGGACCGTTTTCTAGAAACCTCTGCCAGCAGGTATGTTCATGAAATTTAGAAGTTTTCACTTGACCAACAATAGTTTTTTGCCCATAAGTCCAGCCAATACAGCTAATGCCAGCCCAATCTCTAACCTTTGAGTTGCCACCATCGGCGCCGATTAATAAATCACATTGGATTAGCTTAGATTGTATAGAAGTAACTGCATTACTTGCTGATTCATTTGCTGATTTTTTTGATGATTTTTTATTTGGATCAAAAACTAATTCCGCACTTAACTCTAAACTTTGATTCTCTAAATGATGAAATGCGGTTAAATGAGTATTTTCCCACACGGTAATATTAGGATGAGTTTCTTGGCTTAAAGCAAATATGCCATCCAATAAAGCCCCTTGAACCACCGCATTATCTACGATAGACCCTAAACTATCCGCATGTTTTGGTACATTAAATTTAAGCTTGCCAGATCCTGCGCTATCCCAAACGTGCATATGCAAAAAAGGGCAAGATCTACCACTTAAGCCAATATTATCCCAAACATTAAGATGCTTAAGCCATTGTGTGCTTGAAGGAGTAAACGCAGATACGCGCAATCCATAATCATCTTGTGGGTAAAGTTCACTTAACGGTCTATTTTCAATCACTAATATTTTAAATCCAGCATAAGCTAAGCCAAGAGCCAAGCTTGCGCCAACCATGCCCGCACCATTTATAACGATATCAAATTGTTTCATTGCTAATCATTCCTAGTTAATCATTTCTACAAATAAGGAGTGCTACTCGCTGTATATTATAGATTAAGTCAAGACTGTATACAAAAATGTTTGCATAATTATGATCAAACCTAGAAAATAGCACCCCGATTACAAGATAAATTAAAAGAATAATGGGTTTAATTTATTATACATATACATTTATCACTTTGCTTATCAAGCTTGATTTAAAATATAGTAACTACTCAGCAGCCACTAAATCTTTCTCAGGAACAATATATTCAGCCACAGCTCTGAGCGCATTCAAAGGATCTTGCCCATTTTTGATTGTGGTATCGAGCACGGAGCGCAAGACAACGAAGGA
>BHEQ01000136.1 GCA_003864535.1 Gammaproteobacteria bacterium | reverse complement strand
TTATTTTTTTTTCCTATTTATTTATGTGAATTATTAAAAAACATGCTTAAAAGTCCTTAAAAAATCGTAACTATTCAGCAGCTAAAAAAGCAACCCCTCCCAACCTCCACCGAAAGCAAGGGGGAGGAGTAAGTCCCCCTTGCAAAGGGGGGATTTAGGGGGTGGAATGTCAAATTCAGCATTTAAAGTCATCATTATTTAACATGTAGTCTATAAAAATGAATATGTTAAGACTGCTGAGTAGTTACAAAAAATCTAATTTATATAAAAGCTCCTCAATATGAAGATATTAAAGATGAGTATTATTAAAAACGAAGAGATTAAAGATGGAGAGATTAAAGATATTAAGCTGTATAATCTTAGCGGATTTTACTTATTGAAACTATATTTTTTTAACTAAAGGGCATATCTATTAATTTATTTTCCTGCGTTACACGATATTATGAAAATGCTCATTTACCTTAGTAAACTTCGCTTTTAATAATATCGCAAGCCTTGAAAAATCTAATTTATAGAAATCACCTAAAATAATTACTTTGGAGTACAGCAATGCTAATAGACCGCTTTGGCAGAAAGATCGATTACTTGCGCGTATCTGTTACCGATCGGTGTGATTTGCGCTGCACTTACTGTCTCCCCAAAGGATTTAAGGGCTTTGAAGAACCTCGCAATTGGCTCACTTTAGATGAAATGTATCGTGTTCTTGCGTGTTTTTCTAAGCTTGGAACTAAACATTTTCGCTTCACAGGTGGCGAGCCTTTATTACGTAAGAACCTTGCAAGCTTAATTAACAAGATGCGTAACCTTGATCATAAACATGATTTATCTATGACAAGTAATGCAACTCAACTCTCTGTTCATGCACAACAACTTAAAGAAAGTGGTTTAGATCGCCTCAATATTAGCCTTGATTCACTGCGTAAAGAGTGCGTTCAAGAAATTACGGGAAATGATTGCCTCGAAAAAGTTTTAACAGGTTTGATCGCTGCAAAAAATGCAGGTTTTACAAAAATAAAAATAAATATGGTCCCGCTAATTGGGGTGAATGATCAAGATATTGAGCCGATGATAGCTTTTTGCATCGAACATGATTTTATTATGCGCATGATAGAAGTTATGCCGATGGGAGCTACAGGTAAGGCTTCAACTGGTAAAGATCTTACGCAATTATTGCGTAAATTAGCTCCAAAATATAAGCTGCAAGAAAGCATGGAGATTTTAGGCGCAGGGCCTGCAAAATATTGGAAAAGCTCAGATAACAAGTTTACTTTGGGCTTAATCACCCCTATATCGCAGCATTTTTGTGAAACTTGTAATCGAATTCGTCTCTCTGTTGATGGCACTTTATATATGTGTTTGGGACAAGAGGGTGCTTATCCATTACGCGCAATGCTCCGCGCTGGCTGTTCGGATCTTGAACTTGAGAATTCAATTGTTCAAGCGATTGAATTAAAGCCTGAAAAGCATGATTTCTTACAAGAGCCTGATAAAATTATCCGCTTTATGTCGATGACAGGTGGTTGATTTGCTCTTCAAGTAACCAGATAAGTGGTTTGATTTCAGAGGCTGAAAGTGGCGCAAGAAGTGGGTTGTTCTGACAAGATGAATGCCCCCAATGCTGTGGATCTAATAACTGAGTATCTACTTTGGCTTTGATTTTATCAAATAAAAGATAAAATTCAGTAAGATAATTAACATTATAATTAGTATTATAATCAATATCAATATTTTTAGAGACGCTAAGCTTTTGATATTGATCAAGAAGATAGGCGAGTTGGATAAGTTCTGAGGCAACAGACTGATTTCTTGAGATAAAATAACTTAGCTCTTCTAAATTAGCTTGCTGTGCTTTAGGTTCACGCTGCATTTTATTAAAACAATTAGTAACCGCGGCAATTGCGAGGAGCGTTGCCCGCCTATTTAAGCGATATTCAACCATATCGATCTCTTTTTTAACCCAAACTGATTCTATACTTGCAACTAAATTTCTAATTTCTTGCTTAGCACTCATTTTGAGGCTCTCAAGCTCAAAACGCTCCCAAGAAGGCAATAAAAAGCTAAAGACAATCGCTATAGATGCACCGATTAAAGTATCTAAAATACGCTCTAAAGCTAAGAAAAAATCACTCGCAGGGTATTGGTAGTTTGATAAAACAAGAACATATATAGTGCTAAATATAATACTCAAATCAAGCCTAACAGCTCCTAAACCATTACTTAGGACGATACACACAAATAAAATTGCAATCATTACATGAATGCTTAAATGAAAATTTATCATAACTCCGCCAATAATACAGCCGATAATTGTCCCAATAATCCTTTCGCGTGTTTTTTGGCGCATGACGCTAAAGCCTGGATTCATTAAGGTAACTATCGTAAAAGCAATCCAAAAGCCATGATTTAAAAACGAAGTATATGCCACAATTAATAAGCAAAAAGCCATAGCTAGCGATGTGCGAATACTATGGCGCATGATGCTTGAATGCTTGTTAAATTGATTTTTAAGCTGGGTTAATGTCCAAGGCTGATGTTTGATGAATTTATAAAATTGTCCTTGAATATCCTCAGCTTTAATTATATTGTCATCAAGATGGAGCTCTCTTAAATTTTCAAGTTGGCGCGTAAGGATCAAATACTTTTTGTAATGCCCCATTAATAAGTGATAAATGTCAGGGTCTTGTTTATCAAGATGCTCACGTTTTTTAAGCTCTATTTCATACTCGAGAGCGCGTAATTCTGCTTTAAAGCCTAATCTTTGCAAACGTTTGACTCCACCAAGGCTGTGCAAGCCGATGCCTTCTAAATTAACCGCAGCTTTTAAGGTTAAATCGCGAAAGAAAATTTGAATATCAGAGTTGGCAAAATGTTTTCTAAAAGTACGAAAATCTTGAAATGGGGTGACTAATTTCTCTTGAATGTCAATTAATACAAGTAATTGCTGCGTCATTCTTAAATAATCTTGATCTTCTTTGAAGTTTTGCCGATAAATTAAATCACGAATGATTTGCTGACTCTCTAATAAATCTGCTTGCGCTGCCATAAGAGATTGATAGCTCTCATCAAGAGTATTATATTGGCGATAGCAAAATGAAAGAGCTCGTAAATATCTACCAAGCAAAAAATAAGCATCTGCCAGAGCTTGGTGGCTACTTTTTTTCTGAAATAAATAAGCAAGTATGAGTGTATATAGCGCATAGCATAAGCAGCCTGCGCTTGTATACAGGCTATATATCAGCGGTGATTGCACCTGTTTTATTGAAATAATAGTTGCAAATATTAAAGAAAATCCAATTGCCGTTCCTTTAATACCAAATGTTCCGATTAATGATCCAATAAAAGTGATCAAAATTATAAATAAGCCAATTAAAATTGGATACTGATTAATGCTGGCGGCGATAAAGACGGTAAGGCTAATTAAAATCCATGCGCTAAACATTTCATTGATTTTATGTTTAATTGGACCTATTTTATCCGTTGTGGAAATTATTAATGCCCCAAAACAAAAAGCCAATACATTGTTATATTCAACTTTGTATAACAATAGAATAATTAAAGGGGCAAAAATACCAACGCCAGTTCTAACCCCAACCATAAAATTATAGCCTAAGAAAAAACGGTAAACATCAAAAAAGGATTTGCCCATGGTTGCTACTTGCTACTTTATGATATGAATTTAATGATATTAATCTAATGTTTTAAGAAGTGATTTAGCTGTGCTTAAGGCTGCTTTATTGATTTCTATGACAAATTGATCTGCAATTTTTGCCTCAGCTAATAATTGCGTTAAGATCTCGTGTGCGCGTGCCTTATCTCCAAATTTAATTAGATATTGCGCATAACTGACTTTAGCACTATAGCCCAAATAATAATTGATTAAAGCTTCAAATTCATTTTTGGCAGCAGCAGTGTCTTGAAGCTCGGCTAAATTCTTGGCATATAATAAATGCCCTTCTTGGGAATTAAAATCTGGATTATGGAGACGTAAATCATCTAAAGTCTGCCTGCTCTGCGCAAAGGATTTGTTAGCAAAATAAGCTGCTGCGAGCTTTAGCATAATATTAGGTTCATTTTTATTGAAGCCATTTAAAACATTATGGTAATGTTCTAAAGCTTGCGTAAACAGCCCCTCCTTAAGCAATGCATCCGCAAGGCTTATTTCATTATTTGCAGTTTTAGCTCGCTCAAAATCAAGCTCGGCATCTTTTAATGATTTATGCGGCTGCGCAATATTTTCTATAACTTTTAAGAAATTATGGCTTTTACGGCTTACGGTTGCAGAGCTTAAGCCATTAACTAGAAAATAAACAAGTGCCCCAATAACTGGAAACATAAGCGCAATAAAAATCCAGTAGCGCTCATTATTATTGCGGATCACACTTAGTCCCACAATGACAATTAAAATAATATGAATAATTAAACCAACGTAATGCATAAATAAATCCTATTAAAAAGTGATCAAGAAATTGATCAAAAAAGTAATTACATAAGATCTATATAAGATCTATAAAGAATATATGAAAAATAAAGTTATTATGCCTAAGTTCTTATCGTTAAATGTTTATAGCTAAGTATTGCTAGCTAGTGCACATCTATGTGTGCTTTTTCTGCGTTACACGATATTATTAAAATGCTCATTTATAGTAGTCCCCATTATGTGTTTTTTCTAGATTAAAATAAAATTATTACAAATATTAATCAGCATGAATCCTACAAAGACTAAAATTAAAACTCTTAAGTCAAAGTTTTTAAATCTAAGCGGCTTTATTTTACTCAAACAAGAGTTGGCAATTAATAAAACTAAAGAGTAGGGTGATCTATAATTTTCAAATGTTTGCTGTCTATTGTTGCCACGCATCCAAGAGGTAATCGCATAAATAATCAGTGCATAAACATAAACATTAAGCACTGCCTTAAGCGTATCTAGACCAATATATAAAAAGAGTGAGAGTGGGGAGATTATTTTAAAAATAAGCAATAAAATAAGCGTATATTTAATTAAAAATAGACAAAGTGCCGCTAAAATACAGGCATAATCATATTTCATTTTATTTGGCAAAACCATACGCGCTATGCTCAAAATAGGATTGGTCGCCCTGACTAATAATAAAATAAGAGGATGATTATAATCAGCTTTATAGATTTGTAAAATGAATCTAAGGATTAATAAAAATGCAAAGCTATCCGCAACTAAGCTGATCAGAAATCGCAACATAAGCTCGTAACCTCTTAATAAAATAATATGGTCTGTATTATGCCATTAGTTTAAAAATATTTTTAATTTTAATGCCATTGATAGTGTGTATTAATTATGTGTATTAATTATAAGCAAAAAGTACAATTGCAAAGTACAATTGGCGCATTTTAATGGGGAGAATATTATGGATGAGTTACAAGATGAGTTACAAATTGAATTTAATGCATGGGTCAGCGATATTGTAATTGAAGATGATATTATGCAAGCGGCTAATCAAGGTCAACTGAAAGCTTTTTGCTTTAATATTTATGAAGATGAGGATGAGTTCTTAGTTGAATTGGTCGCAACAGATAAATATGCAGCAGATAATGATGACTGGGCCGCCACCGAATTTTGGGATTCAGGCTCGGTCATGTTTATCTTAACGCATGCTCAAATAGGTCAAGATTGGGAAGATGCACATGAACAAGTATGCATTCTTGCAGAGAATTTTCTTGATACAAACTCAAGCATAAGCACATTTTTACAAACAGCAGAAGCGATTGCCGTTGGTGTTATTGATGCTGAGCTTGAATTGATTTATAGCCGCTAATTTCTAATTATCGTTGATTATCTTTAAATTTATTCTCTTTGAT
>BHEQ01000135.1 GCA_003864535.1 Gammaproteobacteria bacterium | reverse complement strand
TTTCTTATTGGCACAAGCATTGCTATTTCAGGTCCATTAATTTCAGGATTTGTTAGGCGCTATTTTAGTACGCAAATCAACAAAGGAATGATGCTCTATTCACTCGGAATAAGTTGTAGCGGCATGTTTGGAACAATAGCCACGATCCCTTTAATGCGCTATTTTGGTTTAAGCTGGCAGGAGGCTTTGGAGCTTTGGGCCTTGCCGATTGCGGCGGTTGGGATAATTTGGGCGGTATATTTTATCTTTAAAAAAAGCACTAAAACTCAAGAAATAATAGTTAAACTTCCTTGGAAGAACAAACGTGCGTGGACATTATTAATCGGCTTTGGCTTACAATCAGGAACTTTTTACACAATTCTACCGTGGCTTATGCCGTATTTGATTGAGAATGGCGCGGATGCTTCAAGTGCTAATTTCACCTTGAATGTATTTATGTTTATCGCTCCTTTAGGCAGCATTATTTTTCCTATATTATTAGCGCGTTTCTCCCACGCTTGGGTTATTTTTTCATGTGGATTCATGACGATGACCGCGCTGTTAGGATTTGCTCTAGCCCCAAATTTTATGCCGATTTTAATGGCGATTATATTGGGATTAAGTGCCAATGGCGGCATGTTTATCCTTATTTTAACCCTCCCTTTTTATGAAACTAAAGATGTAAGCGAAGTTGCCAGCTGGACGGCGATGATACTTTCTATCGGCTACCTAATCTCTGCGATAACGCCTACTTTTTTTGGATACATACGCGATGTCACTGGCTCATATCAATCTATAATGTGGGGATTGCTCATAAATGCAAGTATAATGACCTTTCTCCTTACCTATCTTTCTGCTAAAAAATCAGTAAAATAAGATCTCTTTACTTTAAGAAACTCTTACAATTAGCGTGAGGACTTCTATTAATTAGATATGCACTTTACAAATCTATCTAAATATTATCCGCAATATATTCTATAAAAAGGTTACTTATGAAAATTTTAGTTTTACCAGGCGACGGCATCGGTCCTGAAATTGTAAGCCAAGCGGTCCGTGTTTTAAACCATCTTGATCAAAAATATGCTTTAGGTATAGCCTTGGAATATGGATTAATTGGCGGTTGTGCGGTAGATGCAACCGCCTCGCCTTTTCCTGATGAGACCTTAAAAAAAGCTAGAATTGCTCATGCAATTTTATTAGGCGCGGTTGGCGGCCCCCAATATGATAGTTTACCGCGGGCACAACGTCCTGAACAAGGCTTATTAGCGATTCGTAAATCTTTGAATTTATTTGCAAACCTGCGCCCAGCTCAGGTGTTTGAAGAGCTAGCCCATGCCTCGAGCTTAAAAAATGAGCTAGTTGTAAATTTAGATATTTTAATTGTACGTGAATTAACTGGAGATATTTATTTTGGCGAACCGCGTGGTATAGAGCTTAGAAATGGCGAACGTGTTGGCTTTAATACGATGATTTACTCAGAATCTGAAATCAAACGCATCGCCCATGTGGCTTTTCAATCTGCACAAAAACGCGGTAAAAAACTCTGCTCTATCGATAAAATGAATGTATTAGAAGCAACTCAATTATGGCGCGATGTCATGATAGAAGTAGCGGCGGATTATCCTGATGTTAGCCTCACCCATATGTTAGTTGATAACGCCGCGATGCAATTAGTGCGTAATCCCAAGCAATTTGATGTCATGGTAACTGGTAATATCTTTGGCGATATTTTGTCAGATGAAGCTTCAATGCTGACAGGCTCAATTGGAATGCTGCCTTCAGCCTCATTAGATGAGAATAATAAAGGTTTGTATGAGCCGATTCACGGTTCAGCACCAGATATTGCGGGGCAAGATAAAGCGAATCCATTAGCGACTATCCTCTCGCTAAGCATGATGTTTAAATATACATTCAATCGCTTAGATATATCCCAAGAGATTGAAACTGCGGTTAAGTCTGTATTAAAATCAGGGCTACGCACGCGCGATATTGCCAGTAAAGATGATGCGGTGATTGGTTGTATTGCGATGGGTGATGCGGTTATTACCGCACTTGGAAAATAATTGAAAATAATTAAATAATCATGAGATTTATCATGATCTTGATTAATAATTATCTTTTTATTTTAATTTAAATATTTAGGAATATATTATGCAAAAAGTTGGTTTAGTTGGTTGGCGCGGTATGGTTGGATCAGTATTGATGGATCGAATGCGTGCCGAGAATGATTTTAGTTCTATAGAAACTACTTTTTTTACCACCTCAAATTCTGGTGGTGCAGCTCCAAATGTTACAGGTAGCTATAATAAAATACTCCAAGATGCCTATAATATTGAAATTTTAAGCACTCAAGATATTATCATTACCTGCCAAGGTGGAGATTATACAAGTGCGGTTTTTGATAAATTACGCAGCTGCGGCTGGCAAGGATATTGGGTCGATGCAGCTTCAAGCTTGCGTATGAATGATGCTGCCATGATTATTCTTGATCCAGTTAATGGTGATTTAATCAAACAAGGGATAGATGCGGGCGTTAAAAACTTTATCGGTGGCAATTGCACCGTAAGCTTAATGTTAATGGGCTTAGGTGGATTATTTAACGCAGGTTTGGTTGAATGGGTTAGTGCGATGACTTATCAGTCTGCATCTGGGGCTGGCGCACAAAATATGCGTGAATTATTAAACCAAATGGGGACTATTTATAATCATGTGAAAACTGATCTTGCAGATCCAGCATCTGCTATCTTAGAGATTGATCGTAAAGTATCTGAATGTATTTTGAGTGATAGTTATCCGAGCGCACGTTTTGGTGCGCCGCTAGCAGGTAGCTTAATTCCATGGATAGATAAGCAATTAGATAATGGGCAAAGTAAAGAAGAATGGAAAGGAATGGCTGAAACCAATAAAATACTCCAACCGCTTAAGCCTATTGCTGTAGATGGAATTTGCGTAAGAGTTGGGGCTATGCGCTGCCATTCGCAAGCATTAACCATTAAACTCAATAAAGATATTGCAATTGCGGATATTGAAGATATCTTAAAAAATGCCAATCAATGGGCGCAAGTAATTCCTAATGAGCGCGAGCTAACTATGCAGCAATTAACCCCTGCGGCAGTTAGTGGGAATTTAAATATACCTGTTGGACGTTTGCGTAAATTAAACATGGGCTCTCAGTTTTTAGGCGCGTTCACGGTTGGGGATCAACTTTTATGGGGAGCAGCTGAGCCTTTAAGAAGAATGCTGCTCTTATTAAAATAAATCCATCTTGAAATAAACTCATCAATTGCAAGAAGTAAACACAGTATAATTTATGATAATCTTGTGTAAAATTATGATAAATACCAGACTTTTATTGACTTAGCGTGTAGAATATGATCATTTTTAATATGTTCATTTATTTAATATGTTCACTTTATTATTGATCATAAAATAAATATAAACTCTTAAAAACAAGTGAAAACTTATTTTTTTAAGAGTTTATATCAGATAGCGTTCTATAAAAATGCGTTAATTAATAGAATATTTCTGTGAGAATAATGAGCGATATTTAAGCTTAATTAAATATCAAAATTGTTTATAACTTCGAGAGCAAAACATGACTGCACTACAACATCGTTTCCTATTAGCTTTGACATTTTCTTTTTCAAGTATTGCATCGCTTCAAGGTATTACTTATGCTTATGAGCTCTCCGAGCCTAAAATAATCTCATACCTTGATGAGCGCCTTAAAATAGAAATTCCTCTAAAAGGAGAAGAGAGTTACGTTCGCTTAGCAACTCCCTCTGAATACTTACGCTTACGCTTAACCCCGCCTACAAGTATGCAATTTGAGCTAGTTATTGATGAAGATGGTGCGGCAAAAAAAGCAATTATTACCAGTCGCAACGCTGTTAGTAATCCAAGTTTTGTTATATTGTTAGAAACAAAACTTGATGGCAAGCCTAAGTTTTATGATATTCCAGTGATGCTTGATCCTAAGCCTATAGTCGAAGATCCTACGCCACTCTTAGTTGATTCTAGCGAAAATATAAACGATGTCGCCCAAGAACTGCCTCTAGCAAGCACTGAAAAAGTATTATCTGCTAAAGAGGCTAAAGCCGAAAAGGCAAAATTAGCCAAAGCTGAAAAAGAAGAAAAAGCTCGCTTAGCTAAAGAAGAAAAAGAAGAAAAAGCTCGCTTAGCTCAAGAAGCTAAGGAAGAAAAAGCACGCTTAGCTAAAGAAGCTAAAGAAGAAAAGGCAAAACTGATCGCAGAAGCAAAATCTAAACTTGAAAAAGAGCAATCAAGTTTAGATAAAACTACAACTACAAAAGCCGTTACTAAAAAAGTAGCGAGATATACGCTTTCAGGAAAAACTTATGGGCCTGTTGAGAAGAACAAAACACTGTGGAGTATAGCTGCAAGTGTTGGTGCATCTGCAAGTAATCAACGAGAAATGGTTGATGCAATTAAAATAATGAACCCAAAAGCATTTATAGGCTCAATATTAAAAGAAGGCGTGGTTTTAAATATTCCAAATTTAGCCTCAAAACATTATGTTGATGTTACGGAAGATGTAATTGTAAAAAATATCCCAAATATTGATCCAAAAGAAGAGAATATTGATTTACCCTTGGATGGCGTTAACTTAAATACAACAACAGATGCAGTATACTTAGTTTCAACTGAAGCCCAGCCCTTATTACCTAATCTTCAAAAAAGTGAGATAAGCCACCTAGATGGAATTGCAAAGCCCTTTATTCTTGAGGAAATACTCCCTTTTCCTGATAGCAGTGATGCTAATGGAGAGACTTTACAATCAAACACTTCACAAGCTGCGCCTGTAGAGACAGCACCTGAACAAATTAAGCCTGCGGAGCTTACAGCTCCTCCAGTTAGTACCGTAGCTCCTGTTAAAGTAGCACCTAAAATAGAGCTCCCTGCTGTAGAAAAGTCTTTCTTTGAAGTTATTATTGATATGATTATGGCTGAGTTAGTTCTTATAGCTTCTTGTCTTTTAGGCATAATCTTGCTTATTGCGGGGGTTATATTTATCAAGAAACGGCGAGATCTTAAAGCCCAAAATGAAGAGCTAGCCGCTGAGATAGATTCATTTGCAGCCACAGCTAATTATCAAAATTTAGACTTAGCTCCTGCAAATACTCTAATTCCCGAAAACAAAGAGCCTACTGATTCACAAGCTCAGACCAATCTTGATGATTTAAGCTTTGACTTTTCAACGCATGCCAGCACTACCAGCGCTAAACCTGTTGGAACTAATTCTGATAAGTTAAGCTTTGAGCTACCAATAGCTGCCGCACCTGTTGAAGCTAATTCTAGTGGTTTAAGCTTTGAGCTACCAATGGCTGCCGCACCTGTTGAGACTAATTCTGATAAGTTAAGCTTTGAGCTACCAATAGCTGCCGCACCTGTTGAAGCTAATTCTAGTGGTTTAAGCTTTGAGCTACCAATGGCTGCCGCACCTATTGCAGCTAATTCTAGTGGTTTAAGCTTTGAGCTACCAATGGCTGCCGCACCGATTGCAGCTAATTCTAGTGGTTTAAGCTTTGAGCTACCAATGGCTGCTGCGCCTATTGCAGCTAATTCTAGTGGCTTAAGCTTTGAGCTACCAATGGCTGCCGCACCTATTGAAGCTAATTCTAGTGGTTTAAGCTTTAATCAACCAATTACTGCCGCACCTGCTGCTGAACTTGCAAAATCAGACGAAGAAACTTTAGATTATAATTTAGATTTTGATTTTTCAGATCCAAGCAAAATGGTTACTGATGATTCTGTTGATTATGTTGATTCTGTGGATATAGCTAAGCTAACTCAAGAAGAACTGACTGAAGAACTAACTAACGAGTTTACTGATAGTTTAAATTTTGATTTTCTAAATAATG
>BHEQ01000134.1 GCA_003864535.1 Gammaproteobacteria bacterium | reverse complement strand
GTATCAAGAATATGATCAAATAAGCTCTGGGAAATTTTCAGGACATTTTACGGAAATTTGGCTCGGAGGGGTGCAGTTTTTTATTGAAAATAATAACCGTGCCTTAAGACAAAGCTGTAAAGTTTGGCCAAATTCGATCTGGTTTGGAATTCCATCTATTACCGATACAGGAGGATATATCGATGATGATCCGTTTAAATCTTATTCTATTTTAGTGCGCTCTGGTGGTCAGGAATTTGAGCTTTTAACCGCAGATAATCATGAGATATTAGGTTTAGTAGTTGATATTTCAGTTTTAAAACAATACTTAAATGTTTGTGAATGTAGTGAGCTTTTAGACTTACTCTTAAACACTTCAGTCTGGCAAGTACCTTGCGCAATTATGGGGCCATTATGGCAAAAGTTTGCGCATGTTCTTTTACAAGCGCAAGATTTATCTACCAATACTCCCCTGCATTTATCTGACTCTAGCTGCCAATTAATGCTGGATGAGTTATTAATGCATTTGATTGATATCTTGCAACAGGCACGTGTACAAAAGAGACCTAAAGCAAGTAATATACGCCATCGTCGTCTTATTTCATCTGTACGAGATTATGTGATTGCTAAAAAAGAAAGCATTATTACCATTAAAGATTTATGTGATGAGTTTTATGTAAGCAGGCGTACTTTGCAAAACTGCTTTCAAAAAACGCTGAATGTTTGCCCTGTTACCTATTTAAAAGCCATCCGTTTAAATGCAGTACGGCGTAACTTGAAATTTGCGGATAAGTCGATAACAATTCAAGATATCGCAGCTGATTATGGTTTTTGGCATATGAGCCAATTTGCCGCGGATTATCAGCGCTTATTTGGGGAGAGACCGTCTGAAACAAGGCTTATTAAGAAGGTGATAATATAAAAGCTCCGCTTGAGATACTCAATGGAGCTTTAGGGAACATCTATGTGTGCTTTTAATAATATCACAAGCCTTGAAAAATCTAATTTATAGAAGTCCCCTTTAGTTATTTATGATTCTGACTTATGGCTCATAATCACGTATTTTAGGCTGTCTTGCTGCATCCAGATGTTTCTTTTTTATCTCGACTAATTTTCGGTCTAATTTGTCCATTAATCCATCAATTGAGGCATACATATCTTCTGTTTCATGCCCTATATGAATATCCTTAGCGTTCGCAACGCTTAAGGTTGCCTCGATAATCTGTTTTTGTTTCTCTACTGAAATAATAAAACTAACGTGGGTAACTTGATCTGTTAGCTTCGCTAAGCGCGCAAATTTTTCTGAAGTATAGTTTCTTATTGCTTCGGTAACTTCAAGGTGACGACCACTAATTGTAATTTGCATAAAGACTCCTAATTATTTTATGTAGAAGAGTTCATCTAAGATCTTATTTAGATGAGCTTTGAGTCTAGCTTGTTTATATGAAACTTGCTTAATTTTTTTAAACTTATTTTGACTCTAAAGAGAATATGTATAAGAATAGCTCAATATTTACATTAAATATAAACACGGCTGATATCTTTAATATCAAAACGCATTACTTCTAGGAACAAGAATGAAAAATACATTTAAAAAATGGCGGCGTGCATTCCGCGCTAAATTAATCCCTATTTTATTTAGCATTATTTCAAAATTATCTTTTAATATCTTATATAAGCTCGCGAAATTATTAGCTTTTATGTCAGGCATTTTTCCAAGCAAAACAGTGCGCATTGCGCAGAGAAACATCGAATTATGCTTTCCAAATTTATCTATTTCTGAGAAAAAAGTATTCTTAAAAAAGATACTTTTTCATAATATAGCCTCTGTACTTGAGTTTGCACGTATCTGGGGGGCTGATTTAAAAGATAATATGCGCTACGTCACCATAAAAAATGCACAAGCTGAAGAGATTATTAAAAAAAATCCCACTGGTATGATTTTAATCACTCCGCATTTTGGCGCATGGGAGCTTTCGGGGCAATATTGTTCCGCCTGCTATCAAACTACAATTATGTATCGTCCTAGTCGTTTGGGATTAGATGCGCTTTTATTATCCTCACGTAAAAGTGCAGGGGCGATACCTGTTCCTGCCAATCAAACAGGGGTTAAAGCGATGATGAAAGCGCTTAAACAAGGAAAAGTTATTGGGATTTTGCCTGATCAAGATCCAGGTCTTGGGGATGGTGAGTTCGCACCTTTTTTCGGAATTAATGCAAAAACGATGACTTTTGTCTCACGCCTTGCGCAAAAATATAAAGTCCCAGTTTATTTATTAACAAGTTTGCGTATTATGGAAAATAATAAGGCTACGGGGCGTTTTGAGATCACCTATACTCTCTTGGAAGATGATATTTATGCTGAGGATATCTTAGTCTCATTAACGTGCTTAAATCAAGCTATAGAGAAGATTATCAGGCAAGCCCCAGAACAATATCTATGGACTTATCCGCGCTTTAAAAGCACTCCAGAAGGAGAAACTCCGCGTTATTAGTGATAATTAAAGTGTGCCCTGAACACGATTCGAACGTGTGACCTTTCCCTTAGGAGGGGAATGCTCTATCCAGCTGAGCTACCAAGGCATTGATAAAGGCGCATCTATTAATTGCTTTTTCTGCGTTATACAATATTATTAAAATACTCATTTACCTAGGTAAACTGCGCTTTTAATAATATCGCAAGCCTTGAAAAATCTAATTAATAGAAGCTCCAATAATTTAAACTCATTCAAAAAATTAGCCCTTAAAATTAAATCTATTAGATAAAATATTAAGGGCTAAGCAGTGTGGCGGAGCGGACGGGACTCGAACCCGCGACCCTCGGCGTGACAGGCCGATATTCTAACCAACTGAACTACCGCTCCAGTACTTCAACTAATGAAGAGCGCGGATTATAAGGTGATTGAATCAATTTGTATATTTAATTTTACAAAAAAATTGATTTAAACATAAAATAGCTGCTTTATATTTAAATTTTTAATTCAAAATTAATCACAACCACTTAAAGGCGCTATGCAAGCTTACTTACTCAAGCGTTTATTTTTAATTCCTGTAACGCTTTTTTTTATCATCACACTTAATTTTTTTATTGTGCAGCTAGCTCCTGGTGGGCCAGTTGAGCGCATGATTTCAAGTTTAAGTAAACCCAATGCAGATGCGCTGAGCAATTTAGGTGGCGGTGCTAATGATATGGGCATGAATGCCATGCCGCAAAATAGTGCCTATCAAGGTGCGAATGGGCTCGATCCAATCTTAATTGAGAGTATCAAGAAGCAATATGGTTTTGATCAACCTATCCTTACCCGCTATCTAAAAATGCTTAAAGATTATGCGCTATTTGATTTAGGCGAGAGTTATTTTAAAGGTGATCGAGTTAGCAATTTGATTTTAGAGCGCATGTGGGTATCTTTAACTTTAGGATTATGGAGTACTTTGTTAATTTACTGTATCTCTATCCCATTAGGGATACGCAAAGCACGCACTTCTGGATCATTAGAAGATACCGCTACTAGTTTTATTTTGATTATAGCGTATGCAATTCCTGCATTTTTATTTGCGGTTTTGCTCATTATTATATTTGCAGGCTCAGCTTATTTTCAGTGGTTTCCGCTACGTGGCTTAAAAGGTGATGATTTTGATTCACTCTCCATGCTTGGCAAGATAGGCGATTATTTTTGGCATTTAGCCCTGCCAACCCTTGCGATGACAATTGGAGGCTTTGCCGCAACAACTTTTTTAACCAAAAACTCTTTTATTGAAGAGCTCGGTAAACAATATGTGGTAACCGCAAAAGCGAAAGGATTATCTATACGTCAGGTTTTATATGGACATGTATTTCGTAATGCGATGTTATTAATAATCTCAAGCTTACCAGCTACTTTAATCGGATTATTTTTCACAGGATCATTATTTATCGAGATAATTTTCTCGCTTGAAGGCTTAGGCTTATTAGGTTATGAGGCGGTAATGAATCGTGATTATCCCGTCATGTTTGGGACTTTATATCTGTTTACTTTAGTGGGCCTTGTCGGACATTTTTTAAGTGATATTACCTATCATCTGATTGATCCTAGAATTAATTTTGAATCGCAAGTTTAAATCCCTCCTAAATCCCCCCTTAGCAAGGGGGACTTGATCCTTCCCTTGTAAATAGGACGGCAGGGATGGAGCTACTTATTTAACTTATTGATTTAAGATTATTAGCATTTTATATTTAAAGTAAATTATAAAATAACAAATAAAAGAAATAGAGGTGTAATGTGTTTTGGCAAAAATTTAAGAAAAAACGTTTAAGCTATATTAGTTCACTTATTTTGCTCGGTCTGTCTATAATTTTGGTGGGGCTTGAATGGCTTGCGAACGACAAACCTATTTTCATAAATTATGAACATACATGGCATTTTCCTGTACTAAAAGCTTATCCAGAAACTTATTTTGGTGGCACGTTAAAGACTGAAGCTGATTATAAAAATCCATATGTGCAAGATCTGATCACTAAAAAAGATGGCAAGATTATTTGGCCGCTAATTAGATATTCTTATGCCTCGCTTGATTATGATATGGAAGCACCCTCGCCTTCAAAACCATCAACACGCCATTTATTAGGTACAGATACTTATGGGCGTGATTTATTAAGTTATACCTTATATAGCGTGCGCTTGTCTTTATTGTTTGGATTAATTTTAACTTCATTTAGTATTATTATTGGGATTATCGCTGGCGCATTACAAGGCTATTTTGGTGGCTGGACAGATTTAATCGGGCAACGTTTTTTAGAAATTTGGAGCGGTTTGCCACAGCTTTTTATTTTAATTATCCTAGCTGGGATAATCGCCCCAAGCTTTACCAGTTTATTACTTATTTTATTGGTATTTTCATGGACGGCATTAGTTGGGCCTGTCCGCGCCGAATTCTTAAAAGCGCGTAATTTAGATTATGTACGCGCGGCCAAAGCTTTAGGTGTGAGCAATATCATGATTATGTTACGCCATATCCTGCCTAATGCAATGGTTGCAACCTTTACCTTTGCCCCATTTATCCTCACAGGTTCGATGGTAGCTTTAGCCTCGCTTGATTACTTAGGCTTAGGCTTACCGATAGGCTCAGCGTCTTTAGGTGAGATTTTAAGACAGGGCAAGGAGAACATCCAAGCCCCATGGATAGGCTTAACAGGCTTTTTTGTAATGGGCTTTGTTTTAAGCCTCTTAATGTTTATAGCCGAAGGCTTGCGCGATACTTTTAGCGCGAGTAATTAATCTAATTTTGGCGTGGCTTCAGGAAAAGTATCTACTTCTGTTGCTATGCGCTCCCATATAATCATGTTTTCTTCTCTGCTGCGTTCAATATTTAGCTCATACAAGCCCTTAAATCGATATAAAAGCATGCCTAAGTTATCTTTGGCTTTTGCAAATACAATTCTTTTATTTCTCTTATCGGCAATACAGCTATCAAAATGAGCTTGCCGCTTAGTATCATCTTTTGCGTATTCCTTAATAATTTTCTCATCATCTGTAATAGTATTGCTCCAATCTTCATTTTCAAAAAGCTTAGGAAACCATAATGATATATTACTAAAGTGCGGGTGATCTGCTGTGCTTTGTTGATAACCTTTATAATTATGCCCAAAGCAATTACAAGCATCAACAACAAGCTTAAATGCTACATTATCATTAGCATTAATATGGCCTCTGTCGATATGCTGCTTGATTGAATACTCATCTTCTAAGTTCCATGGCTTAAAATCTGACAATTTAGAAAATTTTTCGCAAATTTTAAGTACACACGCATCTATCCGCTCATCTATCTGCTTTAATGTATTATCTTTAATTTCTACTCTTAATATGTCATGCTTGGTCGCATTAACAATATCTGACTCTCTAAGTTTATCCTTCTCCACATTTTCCTTATCTTCATGAAATGGCTCATCCACTTCAATATGTATACCAAGAGCTGGAAAATATAAATCTGTTAATGCTCTTTTATAA